>NZ_JAALFC010000056.1 GCF_011058155.1 Litoribacterium kuwaitense
TTACCTCACCAACTAGCTAATGCGCCGCGGGCCCATCTGTAAGTGATAGCCGAAGCCATCTTTCATCTTAAACCCATGCGGGTTCAAGGATTATCAGGTATTAGCCCCGGTTTCCCGGAGTTATCCCAGTCTTACAGGCAGGTTGCCCACGTGTTACTCACCCGTCCGCCGCTGAATCCGGGAAGCAAGCTTCCCTTCATCCGCTCGACTTGCATGTATTAGGCACGCCGCCAGCGTTCGTCCTGAGCCAGGATCAAACTCTCCATAAGAGTTTTTTGAATCTACCTTCTATATAGAAGCGATTCGTCCTTTGCACAGTTGTTTGTTTTACATGTCGATGTCTCGACATGGCACGTTTGTACGCTTGGCTTTTGTTCAGTTTTCAAAGGGCAAAAATGTCTCGGTCGCTTTTTAGCGACAACTTTTATATCATATCACGACCAGATAAATAACGCAACCTCAATTTATAAAAAATATAGTGGTTAGCGCCGTCTTTATCGACCGGATTACTAATATACCATATGCCCATAAAAAAAACAAGGGTTTCTTTCGAATTTGCTCGAATTCTAGCAAAAACCTCGCATCCACCTTTTTTCACTGCTCAAAGATCGTAATCTTTACGACATACACAATAAAAATAAAAAAACCTGGTTTCACCAGGCGCTCGGTTTAAACGTGTCATTCACATGATAAATAGACTGATCGCCGCAAGAGACATAACGCCAGGCACTCCTAAAAAACCAGACAAAGCAGCTGTAGCTAAATTAATAGGAACATGAACACCAAGATGGCCAAAGAAAGTATTTAAGAAAAAAAGGAACAAGGCTCCTATCATTACCTTAACGATACCACGTCCAGCGAAACTAGCTACAGTGCCAAACCATCGCGGAACAAAAAGAAAAAGCAGCAAAGGGGGCACAATGACCAACAGCCATAGGGGATCCATTCTTTGTTCACCTCCTAGCTCGTCCTCTTGCTACTATCCTATGCAGACTTTTTCCGTTTGAGACCGGCAATTATCTTCTTTTAAGCTGACGGTGTCTTGCTTCCCTTAATAGGAAGAAATACAGCGCTTCATGAATTTTTCCTGATGCGCGCACTTCTAATGGTAAGTCAATGGTTTGGTGAATTAATGCTTCGTAGGATTCCCACTCGGTCTTCTTTTCATCAAGAACTTCGAGCAGTTCTTCATCGTATCGCTTCTTTAGGCGCCTTTTCTTCCATTTCATTACAGCTCCCGCCTGCCTTCAAGAGCTCGAGACAATGTAATTTCGTCCGCGTACTCAAGGTCGCCTCCAACTGGCAAACCATGAGCAATTCGTGTCATTCTTATGCCCGTTGGCTTCACAAGCCTTGAAATGTACATGGCTGTTGCTTCACCCTCAATATTTGGGTTCGTCGCTAAAATAATTTCCTGAACAGTTTCGTCTTGTAGACGCTTGAGCAAATCTGCCACTGTGATATCTTCAGGACCAATGCCATCTACTGGGGAAATGGCACCATGGAGCACGTGATACAACCCATTGTACTCCCTCATCTTTTCCATAGCGATAACATCTTTCGGATCTTGAACGACACAGAGGACCGACTGATCACGATGACTGTCGGAACAAATGGCACATGGGTCTTTGTCGGTGATGTGCCCGCACGTTGAGCAATGCGTCAATTGCCTTTTTGCATTAACTAGATTGCGCCCAAACTCCAAAACGTCGTCTTCTTTCATTTCCAAGACAAAAAAAGCCAGGCGCACCGCAGTTTTCGGCCCGATTCCTGGCAGTTTCGTAAAGCTGTCAATTAGTTTTGATATCGGTTGTGGGTAGTGCACATGTGTTCCTCCTCAAGCCTTTAGAAAAGACCGGGAATATTCATTCCTTTAGTAAATTGTCCCATCGTTTCGTTTGTCATCTCGTCTACCTTTTTCAAAGCTTCGTTTGTCGCCGCTAACACTAAATCTTGTAGCATTTCTACGTCGTCTGGATCAACAGCCTCTTCATCAATCTCAACCTCAACAATTTGCTTATTTCCGTTAGCAATGACTTTAACCATCCCGCCGCCGGCTGTCGCTTCAACTGTCTTCTCACCTAACTCTTCTTGAGCCTTCTCCATTTTCTTCTGCATCTTTTGCATTTGCTTCATCATATTGTTCATATTACCCATTCCACCGCGCATTTTTGGGCCTCCTTATGATTTAATTTCCAGCCATTCTTCTGGAACGATTTTTTTGGCTTCCGCAATAATTGGTTCTTCATCTGCTTCCTCTTGCTCTGGTGAGTGCTCACGCTGAGTCCGAATAAACTCTTCCCGGATCTCCTGCCATTGCTTTTGTGGCACTGTCAACAGACGGTACGTCTTTCCAAGAATCCGCTGAAGTACATCTTCTATAATATCACAAACTTGATTTTTATTATCAGCAACCATTTGACAATGTATGTCATATTTAAAGGCTAACAGAAAAGCATCTTCCGAAGCAGCGACCGGCTCACTGCTAATTAATGTCGCATGGGCAGAGATCTTTTCACGTTTGATGTGCTCCATGACATCGGCCCACGCATTTTTGATTTGTTGCAGTTCTTTCTTCTCAGCAGAGGCTAACATACGCTGGATCTCGGCTGTTGGCACTTTTAATTGTTGACCGCGCACCCGTTTTTTTTGTTGGGGTGCCTGAGCTTCAACACTTGGTGCTGCCGCTTGACGTTTAGCGACTTGGGCCAACTCCTTCTCAAGCGCAGCAATCTTTTTGTGCAAATCTGACACAATATCTGCTTGAACTTCAGGTATTTCTTGGCTTTTCGTTGGCGATACCGCCAAATCGTTATTTGCCGCAGGAAGCCTCAACAAGGCAACTTCCAGCATCACACGTGCATTGCCGCTCCATTTCAGCTCATTCTGGCTTTCATTCAATTGATGGAGAATGTGTAGAATCCACTCTTCCGATGCTTTCTGTACGAACTCTTTAAAAGGTTCATGCGCTTCGGCGACTTGAAAGAACTCTTCCATTGCAGGTGCTTTTTTATAAAGAAGCACGTCTCTAAAAAAGTAAATGAGATCCTCTAAAATCCGCTGAGGCTCCTTACCTTGAGATACCATGTCCTCCAATGTGTTCAACAAAGACGCAGTTTCTCCTGCATGAAGCGTCGATACTAGTGAAAATAATGCATCCGCTGAAGCCATTCCGGTCATCTGCATAACTGCCTCATCCGACACGTGTCCGTCACTAAAGGAGATGGCTTGATCAAGGAGGCTTAACGCATCCCGCATCCCCCCCTCTGCAGCTCGTCCAATTCGCTTCAAGGCTGTGTCATCTGCAGACATGTTCATTTCTTGTAGAACATAGTTCATTCTGGCCACTAAACTCTCCATTGTCATCCGCTTAAACTCAAACCGTTGACAGCGAGAGAGGATCGTCGTCGGGATTTTATGTGGCTCGGTCGTCGCTAAAATAAATAGTACGTGCTGTGGAGGCTCCTCTAATGTTTTTAAAAGCGCATTAAAAGCTCCTGTAGACAGCATATGTACTTCATCAATAATATACACTTTGTAACTTACTGCACTTGGTGCGTATTTCACTTTATCGCGAATATCGCGAATTTCATCGACACCATTATTGGAAGCCGCATCAATTTCAATGACGTCAGAGATCGAGCCGTCCATGATGCCTTGACATGCTGAGCATTGATTGCACGGCTCGCGAGCTGGCGCTTGTTCACAGTTAATCGCTTTCGCCATAATTTTTGCTGCCGTCGTCTTCCCTGTTCCCCGAGGCCCAGAAAATACGTATGCATGAGAAAATTTCTTCTGCTCGAGCGCGTTTTGCAATGTCGTCGTTAAATGCTCTTGTCCCGCCACATCGGCAAAGCGCTGGGGACGAAAAGCACGATATAATGCCTGGTAACTCATGGCCGGCTCCTCTCTTTTAGTTCCTCTATTATACCGGGTGGCACTTGTTTTTTCAAAAGGAGACACTAAAAAACGATCATACATGAAGCGCATGATCGTTTTACATCGTTAGCTTTATTTTATATTAAATCATATAAAGCCGTGCACCTTCTCTCGACCAATCCGTCCCATGCGTTACGCAAGCAGTTTGCTCGGTCCAGGCGTCCCCGCGGCACACAGAAGGGTCCGCTTACTGCTGCTTCCTTCCGGACCTGACAGGATTCACGGGTTTCTGTTGCGCAGGACCCAAACGTCAACACCACTTACTTGCGGCAGACCACACGACGAAAGGCCTTAAGAAGGGATTCGGTCCCACTATAGCGGATTGTGGGTACAGGGCACCGCTACCTCCCCACTTAGCACGGCAAATTTGCTACCAAAGTTAAGGGCACACAAAAAGTGTGCAAGAATAATTATAACCGTTATTCGCACAAACTGCAAGTCATGAACGTTGTCGACGAAGATTTTGGAAGAAATTTGTTAGCATTTGTCCGCACTCATCACGAAGCACGCCAGCAGTGACATCCGCTTGGTGGTTGAACTGCTCCTCTTGAAGCAAATTCATTAATGTACCCGCACAGCCACCTTTTGGATCAGAAGCACCATACACGACACGTGCGATTCGCGAAAGAACGATCGCACCACTGCACATTGCACAAGGCTCCAATGTTACATACAACACGGCGTCATTTAAACGCCAAAACCCGGTATGCTGGCATGCTTTATCAATTGCAAGCAACTCAGCATGAGCAACAGCACGCTGCTCGATCTCGCGCAAGTTATGTGCAACAGCGATGACTTCACCATGTTGGACAATGACAGCTCCAATCGGAACCTCTCCAAGCTGCTCCGCCTGTTTTGCTTGCTCAATCGCGAGTTTCATATAATATTCATCAGTTTGTTGCAAAATTTCCAACCGCTTCACCGTCTTTACCACTTACTTTTACGCTTCATTTTATCAGAACAAATGAGGACAAGCCATCACGGCTTTCGCAAAATGAATCGATTGGCTAAAACAGGCCAGATTGCAGGATCTTCCATACCTAAACGCCAAAGCGCAAGCCCTTGTATGCCAAGAGACTGTGCGAGCTCCGCCTTTGCCAAGATGCTTCGCGCATCCTCGAACCATACTTCATGTTCATCACCATTTTCAGCAACATACGAATAATACGGCGTCTGACTTTCTTCATCAAATTGAATCATCGCATCGTATTCAAAAGCCGTTTCAATGGCACTTTCATAAGTTAAATATCGATTCCGTTCTGTCGTTAAATTAAAATCAAACCCAAACACTGAGACGGCACCAAGTATTTTTTCAGGAGGAATCTCTGTCTTCGCGTAGCTTAATGCCTGTTCCATTCGACCAATCGATACGACCGGACCTGGACCGCTGCCCGGCCAGCCGTGTTCATTATATAGCATGACAACAACTTGATCGGCAGCTTTGCCAATGACTTCATAATTAAATGGTTTCGCAAACGCATTCGGATCTTCAGCGCTCACTTTTGAAGGGATGGCGATGGAGAAAAAGTATCCAGCATTTCGCAGTGCTTCTCCTAACTCAATAATAAACTGTGAGAGCAAATCCCTGTCTTCTTCATAAACCTCTTCTATATCTAGGTCGATACCATCCATATCAAATCGTCTTAACAGCTTTAAAATATTTGCGATCAGTGCCTGGCGGTTTTGTTTAGAAGACACCAATTCAGAGGCGACATCTTTTGAAATTGTCTCCGGACCTTCACGGTAAAGCATGTTATGAACCACTGCAAGCACACGGACATTTCGTGCATGGGCGTCATTGACAAGCCGTTCGACATCCTCATCAGTAAACCCGTCAAATTTTTTAAGAGTGGTCGGATTTTCAAGGTGAATCTGATAATAAAACAAACTAACATCTTGAAGCCGATCGGCATTAGCAAAAAACGACTCCTCTGACCCTGGGAGACCTGGTCCCTCATCCTCTGTATAATAACCTAAAAGGGAAAGAGGGCGTTCATTGCGATCACTGACTTCGAGGCGAGCGTGACTCCGTATCAGCCACCCTGCGCGTCCATCATAAAGACGCACCTTCAGCCAGCCATCTCCCGAACCCACCAATGTAAAACGAGCCCCCGTAACAGGACGCAGAAGAACGCGTCCTCGTATGGACGGACGATCGTAAATAAACGTTTCGCCAATCGTCGCTGCCACCGTGTATCCAGGAATCGCTAACACTTGACCTACTTGAAGCTGATCTACCGATATTTGATTAAATTCTTCAAGACTTGCGACTGTCGTCTGAAAAGCTTTCGCAATCGTATATAGCGTATCACCTGGCTGAACAATATATCCTTCTTTTCTAAACAGAAGCTGCCCAACCTCAAGCTCACGAGCCCTTAAAGCATTCTTTCGGATAATGTCTATTTCCGACATTCCCCACGCTCTAGCCAGTTCGGACGTTTGATCCCCCTTTTCAACGACATTTGCATCTACATATGGAGGAAGGCGTAACCATTGTCCACTGACACATGGTCCACGCAATTGGTTTTCTCTCATCAGTGCATCAACCGTTACGCAGTGCTTACGGGCAATGTCGTAAAGGCTCTCACCGAGCTGAACATGATGCCACTCTGCTCTCCCCATCCCTTCGCCTCCTGTAACCATTTTTATTATCTGTATTCAGAAGGACAGTGATTTACGCTTCTCCCTTTTAGATAAGAACAGATTTTCTACAAATAAAAAACCCGGTGGCATATCCATCCAGGTTTTGACACTCATTTTACGGTTTTAAATGAGGATTTCTTAGGTGTACATCACTTGTAGCAGTTGAAAAAACGAGGAGCCGGTTAAACATGTGCCATCTCACTTCCAGGACCGCCTTAAAACCATCGGCATAGTGCTCCATTACTTATTCATGACTCCGATCACTCGCCTCACTGATCGACAAAACATGCTTATGTTCATTCAACTTAAGCACTAAAAAATCTCTCTTTATGATTGATGAATTAAGAAAACTTTAATAGGCTGAGGCAACCTAGGTATCTGGTTGCCTGCCAATCATTTTACTTATGATCTGCTTTCGGTGTTTTTAATCGTTTCCTGCTCACGCTCAATGTCTGGGTGAAGCGTCGTATGCTCAATTTCTGGCTGTTCTTTTCTTTGCGGTTGATTCGTCTTCCCCATCATCGTTCTCCTTTCATGGTCATTTGCAGTATGGCCTTTCAGTCACATGTGCGGTCGAGGACGGTTCATCTGCCGTCTCCTGCAATGCTTGAAGCTCACTAAAATCGTCACTTGCCGACCGTCGCACATTCGCTGGCCTTAATACATCATCACGGGTTAATGGAGGTTGCATTTTCATCATCTCACCTGCTTTATCATTTGCGTAGTCAAGCCACCTGCTTTCTACATAGTGTGGATGATCTGTGAGAAACTATGCATCAACGAACCGCGACAAATCATAAATCATTAAAATGCAACGACTAAAACATACCCCGCCACGGACACGATAACACTTGTAACAATTAATGTAAGTAGCGGTCTCCATGCTTTTTGGCCAAGTTGACGGATGTCAACATTTAACCCTAAGCCCGCCATCGCCATCGTCAATAAAAAGCTAGCAGATGTAGATACAAACTCCATTGTCTGTTCAGTGACCGGTACGACCGGACCGAGAACATATGTCCCAAGGGCACTCATTGCCACAAAACCAATTAAAAACCAGGGAAACGGCGCACGCACGTTACGACCTTCATTCTTACGAGATACTAAAGCCATGAGAATGAAGCAGACTGGAATAAGCAAAAACACCCTGCCTAATTTCGCCAAAAGCGCCATCGCTAAGCCATCTTCACCACCGGCAGCCCCAGCAAGAACGACTTGCGCAACCTCATGGATAGTCAAGCCAGTCCATTCTCCATATTGCACCGGACTTAAAGGCAAAACAGGGCTTAATGCCGTAAAGATCAACGCAAACACCGTACCGACAAGGGCTATGAGACCAACACCAATCGCCGTATCCTCATCCTTCGCCCGAATAATAGGTGACACTGCTGCGATCGCTGAAGCACCGCATATACCAGTACCAACACCTAACAGCATACTCAACGAACGATCGGCTTTAAACCATTTCCCGATCAAGAGCATAACGCCGATGGCAAGGACGATTATGACAGCACCGCTTAACAAAACACCTAGCCCATCCTGCCAAATGACATTTAAGTTCAATTGAAAACCATAAAGCACGATCGCAAAGCGAAGCACTTTTTTTGAAGAAAAAACAACTCCTGCCTTTATTTTTTGAGGATAACCAAGAAAAGACCGGTAAACGATGGCAAGGACAATCGCTATCGTTAATGGCCCGACCGCGGACAATCCAGGTATGCGCGCCAATAAAAAACCGGCGAGTGCGAGAACGAGCGTAAACATGACCCCCCCGAAGAACCGCACGTTCTCCCGATGTTGCATTTGTTCCATTTATGTCTCCCCCATTTTCTTCTATTTGTCTCTGCACTATACTAAATAGAACACGCGCCGTGAAATACAAATCCCTGATCAAAATCATCAGAAAGATTAATGACGAGGAGGACATCAGATGGCCCTTGAGCCCGTTAGAACATTTATCACCGTTGTGGAAGAAAAAAACTTCACAAGAGCCGCGCAAAAATTGCGAATATCACAACCGAGTGTAAGTCTACATATCAAGCAATTGGAGGAAGAATTTAATACCATTCTGATTGATCGCTCCCAACGTTTTCTTCATTTAACGGAAACAGGTGCTTTTTTCTACAAAAGAGCTAAAGAAATTGTCGAGCATTATGATCAATCGATCGAAGACATCGCCCGCATGAATCAGCGCGTTGAAGGTGCCTTATCAATCGGAGCAAGCTACACCATTGGAGAATTTGTCCTGCCAACGTTGCTCGCCCCGTTTCAAAAATCGTTCCCAGCGGTGGAATTAACGATGTCCATTGAAAATACAACAAATATTGTCGAAAATGTGTATCAACGCGTGTATACGATGGGCTTCGTCGAAGGTCACGTTCAGCACCCTCAGCTCGACGTCATACCAATGATGGAAGATGAAATGGTGCTCATCGCACCAAATGACCTGGCCGACCGGCTAGATGCTCCAGTGACGAAGGAACAGCTCTCCCAATGGTCTTGGGTGCAAAGAGAGGAAGGGTCAGGCACACGAGCCTATATGGATGATTTTCTTAAAAACAACGATATCCACGTGTCACAAAAAACGACGATTTCTAGCAATTATGGCGTCAAAGAAGCCGTTGCCAACGGACTCGGTTTGTCCATTCTTTCCAAATGGGTTGTGCAAAAAGCATTGCAGCATAAAGAAATCTCGATTGTCCCAATGATCGACTGGCCCGCAACGAAACGTCACTTTTACCTCATTCTTCCTAAAGCTCCAAAAACCTTACTTGTCGATGCCTTTATCAACCATTTAAAGACTTCGATCGAGCAGCAAATAAAAACAACGCCATAGCACATCAGCTTTTGAATATTTTAGTTGGTTACTGCACCTCTACGGTGCCAATTACATAATTACACGTTTAAAATCGCAAAATCCCCTTTCCAACATCTACATAGGAAAGGGGATTTCAATTCATTTAACGTCTCAACAGTCAACGCTTTTAAGTTAAACAAAGGACACCATGATGCGATCCACGTGGACTGACATCACTTCATGTCTTCGAGAATATTTTGAACGGGCCATTCTTCTACACTGTACGCCATTTCCCAAAAGCCGAGCTCTAGCTGACAACTTTTCGCAAAAGCTTCGCGCATTTTTTCCTTTTCCCACGGAGCCGCTTTTTCCTCTACGTATGCGTCTAGCCATGTACGCAAGCTTTTCGTTAATTCATCCATACTGCTCGTTCCATAAAAATGAATCCAGTCATAAAAGGGATGCTCACCTGGCTGTGGATTCACTTCATTCACTAACCGTTTCCCTATCTCAAGGTATGTCCACGGGCACGGCAGCAACACAGCCATAATTTCCCCAAGCGTACCTTGGTGCCCTGTATTCATCATATGCATAACATAATGGTTTGCCGTTGGCGCCAAAGGAAATCCTTGTAGCTCTTCATAGCGAACGCCCGCCACTTGACACAAATTATTGTGCGGGTGAATCTCACTGTGCAACACGAACGAAATCTGCTCATTAAACAGTGACATATCCTCTCGAGATGAGCATTTTGAAATCGCCAATCCATAAACCTTCATAAAAGCGTTTAAGTATTCGAAATCTTGTTTCACATAATGGATTAATGCTTCTTTCGGTACATCACCTTTTTTTAACCCTTGAACAAACGGATGATCAAAAATAGCTTCAAACGTGGCATCATTCTCAGCGCGTAACATTTCAGTAAATGACATCAGAATCCTCCTTGTAGATCAGCTACTGGGGAACCTGTTATGCATTGCCTTCATGAAAACGACTAAACGACTGTCTGTACCCAACAAAAAAACCGCTCCTAAACACGTAGGAACGGTCGTATGCACAGGTTTAAAAAACGCATCATGAGCCGTCTCCACTTCCCTACGCTAGCATTAACCAGATCAGGTGCAAAGGGACTAAGGATCACTCCTTATCTCAGCCAAATGGCGCCCCCAGTGGACTGTCATTGTATTCCCTTTCAACATATCTAACCGAGCTCTTAATGTCAAGGTGTACTGTAATCCTGTTGCGACCTTAAATATTTTACATGCATCATCGTCAACATCCGCGAGACAATACGTCATGCGCTTAAAAAAACCGAAGGCCTACGACACCGGTCACAATGAGCGCAATAAAAAACAAGCGGGCAGCCGTTTTTGGCTCTTTATAAATCCACATTCCGAACAATACGCTGCCAACAGCGCCGATTCCCGTCCAGACCGCATACCCTGTACTTAACGGCAATTCTTTGAGAGCAACGGACAACAAATAAAAGCTCAATCCGCCAAAAACAATGGCAAAAATCGTTGGCTTCAGACGGCTCAATCCTTCCGACGCTTTCAAAGCAAGAATGCCACCGATTTCTGCAAAACCTGCGATGAGTAAAATGATCCAAGCCATTATGTCGCCCTCTCTTCTGACTGTGCCTTTTTAGAATCCCCGGATACGAACTTAAGCCCAATAATGCCTGTAATGAGAATTCCGATAAAGATCACCCGAATGATACTCGTTTCCTCATTCAAAAAGGTCATGCCAATGATCGCTGTGCCGACAGCGCCTCCGCCAGTAAACACAGCGTAAGCAGTACCTACAGGGACAACTTGCATGCTCTTCGATAAAACAAAAAAGCTAATGACAATTAAGGCAATTGTGACAAAGCTGATTAATGGTCGTGTAAATCCTTCAGACATTTTCATTCCAAACGCCCAAGCAATTTCTAACACGGCCGCAAAAATATATACGTCCAAGCCTTCTTTTCTGTCATGGCCTCTCTCCCCTAACTACCGTTTGTTAGTTACAACTACCTACCGTTCGTATTATAAGGGGAAAGGTGCTGTAGAGCAAGAATTTCTTCTGATCACTCTCGCTTTTTTTATAATGAAACGGGGGAAATTTGCCCTTCTTCGTTTTACCACCTTAGCATCAGAAGGACGACAAAAAACCCGTTTACACGGGCATCATTGTTACTTCTCCTCTTTCGTTGACACATATGCATCAATCAGTAAAACAATGGCAGCGACGATATGGCTAATCATCCCGACCACTGGAATAAAGCCTAGCAAGCTTGCACCAATACCAAACGCTGGACCAATGATACGTTTTTTGTGTGATCGATTGATAAGCAAGACGACGACATGAACAACGAGCATGATCCAAAGTGGCGCCCATCCGTTGGCTACAATAAATATCCCGCCAATAAAAGGAATACCTAACCCCGCTTCGATGACACCTGTAACCCATTTAAGTATTGTAGGTAGAGACATAATCTTCTCCTTTTAATTAATTTCCTCAATTGAACTATACCACAAATACCGAAAGAATAAACAGGGGAAATCGCATAAGGACAAGCTTTCATTATTCTTTCATAATGGATGCACACCTTAATACTGTGCTTCAACCGCCTGCTTTACTTTCGCAATACCGTTCCACATATTTCCTGGAAAAGAATTTATCACAATGAGGGGTGCTTCTGATGAGACAGCTTGAAGCATTCGCCGCAATTCCTCTTCGTCAATATTCCCAGTTGGTAGCTCAGGGGGTTTCACGTGAAACGAATGTGCATATGCTGAGCCAAATTCAACTCCCTTTATACGCTCTTCCTTTGCCAAATTGCCAAAATCAACAATTGTTCTTTTTGCCCCCGTAATTGATTGAACTGTCGTTTTCCAGTCTTCTACACGTGCGGTCAAAGCTTTAAAGTTTTCTGTTACGACATGAACCCCTTTTTCTCTCCCGTACACCTCGAGCGTAGCCAATCCCTCGGCGCTTCGCTGCAAAGAGGCTGGGGACGGGTGCTGTTCACCAGCAACGACACGAACCGCTGTCGCCCCTAACAGCTCGGCAATATCAATCCAAGACTTCACCCAGTTAATATCAGCTTGCCTTCTCACGTCATCGTCTGTAGAAAGATCACCATAATCAAGTAGAAGCGTGTGCAATATCATACCTGACGCTTGTACAGCATGTCGTAAATCACTCAAATACGCTTCAGATGTATCCGGGAAATGAAAATGACAAATTTCTAAGTATAGATATCCTTCGTTCACTAGCCGCGACGGCAGTTCCAATAAAGTAACTTCTTCAGCTTGAGGCTCAATTATTGTTTCCTGTCTTTTCTGATCATCATTCCAAACCGTCCAATGCAATGGTCCAAGACAACGATGCAAACTCCACGTGCTAACTCCAAAAGTAGCAGACATCTGTCACCAGCTCCTCATTAAAATTCTGAATAGTCCCTCTAAAAAGTACCCAATGTACTACAAGCGGTCAAGTCTAGGCTTGAATGAAACAACAAAGTAGGCCTCGCTTCAGCAAATACCTGTCACCTTCCTCAGTTAATTGATCCTTGTTTCTTTAGAAATAAATGACGAGTGTAATAACCAATGCGAGCCCAATCCGGTAAAGAGCAAACGGGACAAGCTTAATCCGATCGATCAGCTTTAGAAAGAAGTGAATGGTCAACAGTGCTACTACGAAAGAAGCGATAAAGCCACTCAAAAAAAACGGCCAGACGTCCAAGGTGAAGTATTGCCAGTTTTTGATCAGAGACAATACACTCGCCCCAGCCATAATCGGTACAGCCATAATGAAGGTAAAGTCGGCTGCGGCACGGTGGCTAAGGCCGAGAAGCACACCGCCCGAAATCGTTGATCCAGAGCGGGAAAAGCCTGGCCACAACGAAAAACATTGAATAAGCCCAATGAAAAAAGCCTGCTGATAAGTGATCTCATCGACGCGTTGTGTCATCGTCTTTGGAGCGAAGCGATCGGCTGCAATCATTAAAAATGCGCCAAGGATTAGGCCGAAAATAACCGTTCGAGTGGAGAATAAATGCGTATCAATTAAATCCTCAAACAAGACACCTAATGCACCTGCTGGTAACAACCCAATAAAAACATGCGTCAGCCTTAACCGTCTCTTCTGCCCATTTTCAGCTCTTCCTGGCTTTTTAAGATGCAGCAAATTCAATAACCGCGGCCAAAACACGATGACGACAGCCAAAATGGAGCCAAGCTGAATGACGACTTTAAATGTATTCGCCACAGGTGCTGTTAAAAAAACGTTCGATTGTAACCATAGATCATCGACAATAATCATATGTCCTGTTGATGACACAGGCGCAAACTCCGTTAACCCTTCGACGATCCCTAAAATGATTGCCTTAAAAAACATGATGACGTCCATCGATCCATTCCTTTCTTGATCTCATTGTTTCGTTTCTTTAACATATGACAAGCCTCCCAAATTTCATGTTTAAGAATGTTTAAACACTCGAGCCGATGGATAAAGATTGATTTTGCAACTTAGAAATGAAACTAAATCATGCGCCCTTTCACCTATTCACAGTAAACTTTTGACAATGAGCAGGATTTGTTACATAAAAACAGAATGACAATACAAAATAACCATCTTTTGGTTGAACCATAACCTTTCTTTAAGATGTTTGTTTCAACCAATATGGACAAAGGAGCTTTCCATGAAATCGCGAAAAAAATGGAGATTGAATTCTATGTTCCTTGCCGTCTTCTTAATCCTTTCCACCCTTAGCCCTGTACCTTCAGCGTTTGCTTCTTCTGAGGGTAAAAACAACCAAGCCTTGCCAAACCATGATAAACAGACAAGCAAAGCATCTACGATCGATGTCACCTCTTTAAATGATGCACCGAATCACTTATCCCCTTTTCTAATTACCGAATTGGTTCCCGACACGACGAATATCGATGGAGCAGATGGCTTTGAATTTATTGAAGTGTATAACGCAAGTGACGAAGACCGCTCCTTTGCTAACTACCGCTTACAGTATCGTTATCCTGATAAAGGGCCGGAAAGCGATTTATTCTGGGATGCTGTAGAAAAAAACATCATCATTCCAGCCAGAGAAGCAGTCGTTTTCTGGATTAAAAACGGGAAAAACGATCATGCAACAGCCGCCGATTTTAATGACAATTTTGGAACGTCTCTTGAAGCAGGTAAACAATTATTCACTATACAAAAAGGTGGCATGGCTAACGGAGGTGCCCGCGGTCTCATCATCGCCACAAAAACGGGCATTGAGGTGAATCGAGCCTTTTATAACGATACCCAGCCTGATGACACACGCCCCGACTTAGGGATTCACTATGCCTATCCACTACAGGGTATCGATCAACGAAAAATATCTGCAGCATCCCACCCCGCAACACCTGGATCGGTTACGGAGGAACAAATTCCATCTGAACCGATTGACATCCCTGTGGACGTTGAGGAACCCGAGGTCCAGGATCATACCAGTCAAGCCCCTTTGGAAGAGAACGAGCCGTTGATCATTGATGCCATCATCACTGACAATCAGCTTGTCGAAAAAGCAACGCTCCACTACGAAACAACTTCCACACATAAAACTGAACATTCTGTACAATTACGCCATCATGAGCACAATCGCTACACTTACGAGATTCCGACAGTCCATATCATTGGCATGCAAACATTGACTTATTCAATTGAAGTTACAGACGGCACAAATATAATTGAAACCTCACCAAAAACGATCGACTCAGCACCTAAAGAAGCCATTCGATTAAATGTTGACAATGAAAGCTTTGTACAAGGCGACACTCTCATTAAAGGTGCGGCTACCGGAGCCAACAGTGAGAGGATTATTTTAGCGATTAACGATCAGCCCGTCCCCGTAGGGTGGTTTGCTGCTTTAGAAAACGAGGCTTACTTATCTTTTGATATTCGCGATACGAATGTATATTTCAAAAATGCGGTCACGTATGACAACCAGCAGATTCTTCAGCTGTTTTCAGACTCTATCGTAACGTTCGAAAACATGCTAGTCCCTATCTCCCCATCGCTACTGCATGAGGGAAACAATGACAAGCTATCCATTAAAGCTGGAAACAAAAAA
>NZ_JAALFC010000057.1 GCF_011058155.1 Litoribacterium kuwaitense
GGCTTTATGGGCGAAATCACTGAGTCCGCACAAATGCTGAGTACGATGGCAGAAGAGCTTCAAACGACTTTAAGTCGGTTTACCGTTGGGGAAAATAAATAAAAAAGAAAAGAGAGAACCCCACATCTGGATGGTGCGATGTGGGGTTCTAAGTATTTGAACAAACTAAAAATATAAGCTCTTGTTGCTGTCGATCAACTGGGTTTAATATCCTTCAGAATTCGATTGGTCATTCGCGCTAACAATTGCTACACCATTACTGGTACCAATTCTCGTTGCACCTAAATTGATATAAGTTTCTAGATCCATTCTCGTTCTAATTCCGCCAGAGGCCTTTACTTCTACGTCAGCACCTACTGTCGTTTTCATCAGTGACACCATTTCTTCCGTTGCCCCAGCGGAGCCAAAGCCCGTTGAGGTTTTAACAAAGTCGACTTTCGTTTGTCGAGCGATGTCACATACTCTGCTGACTTCTTCCTTCGTTAAATAACAGGTTTCTAAAATGACTTTAATGATAAGATCGCGATTGTCTTCTTTCAAGGCAACAAAAGCCGACATCTCTTTTTCGATGAGATCAAAATGGCCATTCTTCACATCGCTCACATTAAGCACATAATCTAATTCCATCGCACCATCAAGAAGAGCTCGTTTGGCTTCGTAAATCTTCACATCAGTGACATTAGCACCAAGCGGAAAACCAATCACTGTACATACTTTGACATCCGTGTCTTGTAAATATCGCTTCGCCTTTTTAACATACGTTGGATTAATACAAACAGAAGCAAAGTGATGTTCGGCTGCTTCTTTACACAAATTTTCAATCGCTTGAAGTGTTGCATCGGCCTTTAGTAACGTATGATCAATGTATTTTTCAACTTTCATTTTTACAACTCATCTCCATTCACGCTATTTAATTTCTGCAAATTTTTTCGTCTCATCTAGGTATTGGTCGACATTTGTTTGATCCACTAAGCCGGTACCTCCATCAATATACTGTTCAATGGACTTGCCTTCACCTACGTTTACTGCATTTTGAATGGCTAAAACGCCGAGAGAAATGGGGTCATTCAAAACCGTTGCTTCAAATTTTCCTTCTTCAATTTGTTTAACAGCTTCCATGAGCCCATCAATACCTACGATTTTTACATCTTGCAGTTTTCCAGACTTCTCAAGAACTTGGATTACCCCAAGCGCCATGTCATCATTATGAGCATAGACCAGATTGACATCCGGATGCGCTTGTAGCAAGTCTTGCATCGCAGATACGGCTTCCGCACGAATGTAGTTGCTATAAGGTCCTTCAATAATTTGGACACCAGCTTCATTTTTTACGCTCTCGTGAAAACCATCGTGGCGTGCCTGCATCACTGTTCCACCAGCGTCACCTTGAATTTCTATAATTTTTCCAGCAGCGTTCCCCTCTCCGCCAAGTAGTTCTATGGCTTTTTGACCAGCCAATCTCCCCATTTCCTTGTTATCACGCCCGATGTAAGAGGTCACTTCTTGCTTCGTATTGCGATCAACAGCAATAACAGGAACATTTGCTTGTTCTGCAGCCTTTAGAGAAGGCGTAACTGCTGCCGGGTTAACAGGGTTTAGTAATAAAACATCAATGCCTTGTGTAATTAATGACTGGACGTCGGAGTTTTGTTTTTCAATATCATTTTGCGCGTCGACAACAATTAGTTTTACGCCTTGCTTTTCTGCCTCTTCTTCGGCCCCTTCAATTAGAGCGGTATAGAATGGTGACTCTAATGTTGGCTGTGAAAATCCTATAACAAGCTGATCAGCCTCTCCTTCTGTTTCATTACTTCCTGAAGAATTGACATTGTTCTCATCACTGCAAGCCACCATTAATAATAACGCTGTTAGAATCCCTAAAAAACTAAATGTCCTTTTCATCACTCTACCCCTTATTTTTTATTTGCAAGATATTGGTTCATAATTAAAGCGATTACAATAATAGCCCCCATAAAAATCGATTGATAGTACGAGGAAAGACCTAGCAAATTGAAAATATTAACAATAATACTCATGATGAGTACACCGATGAATGTTCCTCCAATTCCACCTTTTCCTCCTGCCAAACTTGTACCTCCAATGACAACTGCTGCAATCGCATCCAATTCTAGCCCTTGACCCGCTGTGGGCTGTCCGACAGTAAGCCACGCCGACATGAGAATACCCGCAATCGCAGCTAATACACCTGAAAGAAGATACGTTGACGTAATATATTTTTCAACAGAAATACCAGATAGACGGGCGGATTCTTCATTGCCTCCAACGGCATACAGCTTTCTTCCAAAAGTTGTATATTTCAATGCGATCGCCGAAATAATTGTTAATATAACCCATATGATGACTGGTACCGGGATCCTTCCTACACTCTCACCTAAGGCAGTAAACATTGGCGGCAAATCATAAATCGGTTCACCATCCGTTGTTAACAATGCAAAGCCTCTTGCACTAACCATCATAGCGAGTGTGGCAATAAATGCTGGAACTTTAAACTTCGTAGACAGAAATCCACTTACGAATCCCATCAAAGCCCCTGCCATGATCGTAATGATAATTGCTAGGATAGGGTTCATTCCTTGACTAAGTAAGAGAGAAACCAACATACCTGACAGTGCTAAGACAGCACCTACTGACAAATCTATACCAGCTACAAGAATAACAAAGGTCATTCCAATCGCAACAATACCTACAAATGATGATTGCTGTAGTACATTCAAGACATTTTGTGTAGTCAGAAAGTGCTCTGACAATAAACTCCCTATGATAAAGAAACCTATAAGAATAAAGAATAAATTGTATTTTTTTACAAAATCTTTTGTTTGAAACTTTTTTGTTTTAGGTGCTTCAACACCCTCGACATCCATACTCATCCAAACTGCCTCCTTTGTTTGGCCTTAAACACCTGATACGGCTGCATTTAAAATTTCACTTTTTTGATTGACCGGGGATGAGCATTCCTTAACAATTTGCCCTTCATACATCACTAAAATACGATCACTAACAGCCAGTAACTCATCAATTTCCGATGAAGCTACGATGATACTCGTTCCCTGATCAGACAATTCTCTCATAATTTTATAAATCTCATCTTTTGCCCCTATATCAATTCCTTGTGTCGGCTCATCAAATAAGAGCAATTTTGATTTATGAATTAGCCATTTTGAAATGATGACCTTTTGCTGGTTTCCTCCACTTAAATTGCGTATTTCTGTTTCTGGTCCAGGAGCTTTCACATCAAGTTTTTGAATTGACGTTAACATCTCTTTTCTAATCTCATTGCGTTTCAAAAATGATATTCTTGAAAATTTATTCAAGGAAGGTAAAAACGCATTTTCTTCAATGGAAAGGCTTTCAATAATCCCTTCGGTTTTCCTATTTTCCGGAACAAGCCCCATCCCTTCATTTACGGCATGTTTTGGAGAGAGAATCTTTTTTTCTACGCCATCGATAAAAATGTGGCCATCTACAATTTTATCGGCACCATAAATAGCACGAAGAAGTTCTGTCCTTCCCGATCCGACTAACCCATATAATCCGAGCACTTCTCCTTTTCCGACAGAAAAGGTAACGCTTTTAAGTTTTTTGTTCTTAATATTTTTGACTTTCAAAAATTCATTTTTTCTCACTTGCGTCTGATCTTTTATTTGTTTCTCAATTTTTCTTCCGGTAATATATTCAACTAACTGCGACTGGTCGACATTCTTTAATTCTTCTGTAATGACCCACTTCCCATTTCGCAATACTGTGACTCGGTCACCAATCGTATATAACTCATCTAATTTATGAGAAATGTAAATGATGGTATATCCTCGTTTCTTTAGTAACTGAACCACTTCAAACAATTTTTTTATTTCATCGCCAGATAAAGCCGTTGATGGTTCGTCCATAATTATAATTTTGCAATCTGACGCTAAGGCTTTTGCGATCTCGGTCATTTGCTTTAATCCCATGCTGACATCCCTAACTCGTAAAGTTGGAGATAATGAAAGTCCTAACAATGAAAAGATTTCGTTTGTCCGACGATTGATTTTTTTCCAACTGACAAACCCTCGTTTATCATTTCCATAATTTCCAATAAACACATTTTCTCCTAGGCTTAAATCTTCTATGAGTGACAGCTCTTGAAATATCGTAGCAATACCTCGTTCTTTACTTTCAGCTGGAGACGTCATATTCACTTCTTGTCCATTTAAATAAATGGCACCTTCATCTTTTTCGTACACGCCAGATAAAATTTTCATTAAGGTCGATTTTCCTGCACCATTTGCCCCAATTAAACAATGTACTTCACCTTGTGACACTGAAAAATTTACATTTTGAAGGGCTTTAACTCCGGGAAATGATTTAGATATGCCCTTCATTTCGAGGATATTATTCATAGTGCTCCTCCTCCCCCAATTGTAATTTTTTCATGATAGGAAACAGAAGTTCATTGATATCTAGATAATTTTGAAAAATAGCTTCATAAGCTTTTGTATTGTTTATATCGGGTACATAGTTTGTTTTCATTCTCACCATTCGCGCCGCGGCCTCTTGAATATTTGAATATAACCCAGAACCATACGCAGCAATAATCGCTGCTCCTTTTGTACCGATTTCTTCCTCCTCAGGTATACATATTGGCAACCCGGTAATATCACTAATCATTTGCATCCAATAGCTGTTTTTCGTACCGCCCCCACCAGCGATGATTTTGTGAATGGGGATGGAGGAATTTCTAAACGTCTCAATGACATTCTTTGTACCAAATGCAATAGACTCAAGAATCGCTCGATAAATATGAAATTTTGTATGAGAAAGAGTTAAACCTATAAAAGCACCTGTGGCATAAGGATTTTTATAAGGCGTCCTATTCCCTTTCCAGCTGTCTAAAACGATTAACCCGTCACTACCCAATTCAATATTTTTCATCTCTTCATCAAGCTCTCTGTAAACTTCCTTAATGTTGTCACGATCAGAGTAAAATTCATGTAAAAACCACGAAATAATTGATCCAGCTGATAGTTGTCCACCTTCAAGAAGCCAGTGATCATCGATTAATGGTGCATCATAAGGACCCCATAATGAATTGTTGAAAATTGGCTTTTTATGATGCGTCAGATGAACAAAACTAGTCCCAGTGATCATACAAAGATTCCCCGGCTCTAAAGCATTGGATCCAATCATTCCAATGTGAGCATCGATCCCACCTTGGAATACTGGTGTATCAAAGGTTAAACCTAGTTCTTTGGCAGCGCTTTCAGTGACGTGCCCAACAATAGCACCTACTTTTACAACTCGTTGAGGCCAATGCTGAACAATATGAGCTAATCCAACCTCCTCAAAAAATTCTTCCGAGAAGCCATTGCGGCTTTCTACATAATGCCACTTACACGTTGCGTTACATTTTGAAGCAACAACTTGTCCAGTAAGCTTATAATTCATCCAATCCTGTTGCTCTAAAATATGTTTATCTTCTAAATCATAATGACGTTTTAACCAGAGCGCTTTCGTTGTCATCCATTCGATTGATGTTTTTTCTCCAGAATATCGCAAGCGATTCTTAACCACTGAACTTGCGTTGTTATTAATCTCTTCCTCTTCAGCTACTGAGCGCTGATCCATCCAACTTTGCGCAGGAGCAATTGGCTGGAAGTTTTGATCAGTGATGACGACTGTAGATGATGTTGCACAAAGTGTTATCCCACATATATTCGTCAAATCAATGTGGTTTGAAGCTTGTTGTAGCGCTGCTCGTAGCGCATCCCACCAATCTGTAGGGTTTTGTTCAGAAATACCCTTTTTCGTATGATAGGTCGGATAGGATTGACTTGCTTTAGCAATCACCTCACCGTTTTGATCATAAACCCCAATTTTTAACGACTGTGTGCCTATGTCGATGCCTAAAAGATAGTTAACAGCCATCAACTATTCCTCCGGATAAATAAGGATTTTATTAAAAATCAATTCTTTATTTTTGATCTTTTCAAAGACACTTGGCGTTTCATCAATTTGAAAACGGTGTGAAATGATCGGTTCGGTTAAAATTTTTCCACGCGCCATACAATCAATAGCGAATTCCCACTCTTTACCTGGGAAAGGATCTGAGAATGAATTCCAAGAACCATGAATTCCTAATTCGTTACGGAGCAGTTGGTCAACGGCTGTAGATGATAAAGTCAATTCTTTATTGGAAATACCTAGAAACACAACACGTCCCATTTTATCAGCGATCGATACCGCTTGATTCTGGGCGATTGGTGAACCAGATGTATCTAAAACGACATTTACTTTCGTGTTTGCTAGAGCTTCAATTGGATTGATCTCTTTAGAATGAATTACACGATCAGCACCTAAGGTTCGGGCAATTGCTAATTTTTCTTCAAAAATATCAATCGCGATGACTTCCTTGGCGCCCATTTCGCGTGCAAATTGAACAGCAAAAAGGCCGATTGCACCAAGACCTATAATAACTGCAGTATCTCCTTTTTGTAGGTCACCTCTCCAAAGGCCGTGCACCGCATTCGCTGCAGGATCTACCATCGCTCCAGCATCATAGGAAATCGAATCTGGAATTCTTAAAAGATTGTTTTTATGCACTTTAATATATTCTGCCATCGCTCCGTCCGTTCTCGAACCATAATAGCTATACGTATCACAAAGCCCATACTTCCCCTGCAAACAGTATTCGCACTCTCTACAAGGAACTAACGGAGCAATGGTAACTCGATCGTCAACTTCCCAACCATCTGTATCTCGTCCACATTCAACGATTTTGCCTGCAAATTCATGACCTAGTGTCAATCCTTGAAAATAGGCCCCTTTTACGAGTGCTCTAGGAATATCTGAACCACAAATTCCAACTGCTTTGACTTGAATTAATACTTCTTCCGAGCTAATTTTGGGCGTGTCGATGTCTTCTACTTTTAAATTTCCTGGTTCATATAATTTTACTGCCTTCACGTTCATTCTCCCCACATGTTAATTTAATCATTTCGGTTGCTAGCACTTCATCAATAAACAGTGCATTCACATAACCACCATTTAAAGCACCGATGACACTCTTCGCTTTTGACTTCCCTGAGGCAACAGCGATCGAATGCTCTTTTTTACGAAGATCTTCGAGCCTTAAACCGATTGTCCGCTTATTTAACTCTTCATCTGCAAGTTTTCCATCAATCCGAAAGTACCTAGAGCAAATATCTCCGACTGCTTTCTTTGAGATTAACTCTTCATAAGAGTTCTCTTTGAAAAACCCACCTTTATATAGGACATTGTCATAAGAGACGTTTCCAATTCCAAAAATGGCTATGTTACTTTCTCGCACAAGTTCAAGGGTTTCATTAATACTTGAATCAGAGGTCATGACTCTAGCAATCATTTCCGAATCAACAATCGTAGGAACTGATAGCAAGTGATAACCAGTTGAAAAAGCCTCAGAAAACTTTTCTAGAAGTTGAGCTGCGCCCGTTGAAAAAGAGTTTTTTGCAATACCGCCATTTAATTGGACAACTTTCATATTTTTTACATTTTTCGGATTTAAATGAGGATAAATCGACGCTAACGTTTTTCCCCACGAAACGCCTAAAATACAATCATCGTTACAAATTTCATATAAATATTGAGCTGCAGCTCTTCCGACGTCTTTTAAAATGAGCGTAGGATCTTCTACATATACAGGAGAAACAAACACTTTTTTTATCGAATATGTTGTACTAATTTTCTCTTCCAACTGCTGTACCGAGTTTAAAGGATAATTGATCTTCACTTGAATAATCCCTTGTTTATACGCAGTATCTAACATCCTGCTGATTGTAGCACGTGAATATGGAAGTCTTTCAGCGATTTCTTTCTGAGTCAAATTCATTTCATAATATAATTTAGCGACCCGGATCATTTCTTCTTGTGAGTACAATCACACCCCCCCTTCCTGAAATTTGTTCACTGACTAATGCTTTGTTCAGCTATTGTGTTCAAGATATACAAAGCTCGTTATAAAAACAATATTATTTTCAACAGTTGAACAAAATTTCAAAAAAGTTTGTTATAAACTGAATTTACTGATTTTTTATTAAGTAAAAATTCCCCTTTTTATCCTAATATTTGTTCTGAGTGACGATAAAGCACCGACCTTGAAGGGATTTTAAAGCTGTTTTCTTAAATAAGGATATTGTAGACACGCATTCATCATAGAAAGATTTAAAAATTTTCCTCTGAAATCACAACACCCCCACATCTAGATTTGATGTGGAGGTGATTCATAAACGTTTCATGTGAAACAATAACTCATACTGTCAAACTGCTTTAATTTTACTAGAAATACTCTTTCTCTTAACCCCGTAAACCCTTTAATGCCCCGCTCCATTCAACAACTTCCGTGAGCATCGCATTCACATGCGTTAAATGCAATTCTTGCGGTTTAAATTCAGATCCGTTTACGAAGTCGGTAAACATGCTTAATGTCGGATGCGTGCGCACATCTGCCACTTTGATTTCTGCACAAATGCCGCGCAAGTGTTCAGCGGCTCGCGCGCCTCCTGTCGAACCGTAACTTACAATACCGGCGGCTTTGTTATACCAAGCTTCACGAGCAAAATCAATCGCATTTTTTAACGCGCCGGTGATGCTATGATTATATTCTTGTACGACAAAGACAAAGCCGTCTAATTGTGCCAACTTCTCATTCCAAGCAGCAATTCCTGGTTCTGAACCGTCGGTCGTTCCTAAGAACGGTAGATCGAAATCGGTCATATCGACAATCTCGTAATTTGCGTCCCCTCGTTGATCAGCAATACCTTTCACCCATTCACCTACTTGTGGGCTGACTCTCCCTTGACGTGTGCTTCCTAAAATAATTCCAATGTTTAATTTTTCGTTGGACATGATCTATTCCTCCTGATTAGATGATTGTTTGTTTTGATTGTTTGTTCGCTTTCATCATTGTTGATGTACGGATGATTGCACGACTTCGTAGAAAAAGTACTGCTATGACATTCCCCCTTGATTCAAATACGACTGATTTTTTAGTGGGACGTTCTTTCCAGCATGTAACCTATTTCAATTGCATGCTTGTGTAAACCTTTTTTCTGCTTCGTATTATTTTCCGATCGCAAGGCTCATTCGATTTCCTGACGGGTCGGTCGCGATCACCGCGCCTTGTTCTTCAATAATTTGTGCACCCATTTCTTTTAACCTCGTTCGCGCCGCATTTTTCTGTTCCTCTGTTGGCATGATGATTGTGAAATGGTCAAGCCCGACACTATTTTGCGGAGAAGAAGGTGCGCCTACGCCATTCCACGTATTTAACCCGATATGGTGATGGTACTTCCCGTCAGAAATAAACAGGGCTTGTGTGCCTATCCTGCTCACAACCTCAAAACCAAGCCCCTTTGTATAAAACGCTTCAGCCTTGTTTAAATCAGCTACGTGTAAATGGACATGCCCCATCACTGTCTTAGCCGGCAGGCCTTTCCACTGGTGGGTGGCGGCTGATAAAAGGCCTGAGAAATCCAATGGATCAACCGACATTGCGACTTCACCCTCCCGCCAATGCCATTCGGAAGGGTCTCTGTCGGCATAGATTTCAATGCCATTGCCATCTGGGTCCGATAAATACAGAGCCTCACTCACAAGATGGTCTGAGGAACCAAACTGGACGCCATTTTCCCGGAAATGCTGCACAATATTGGCTAAATCAGCTCTTTTCGGAAGAAGCAAAGCAAAGTGATATAACCCTGTGGTCCTTCTTTGTTTTGGCGTGACTTGATCAAGCTGCTTTATTGTGACTAATGCTGTTTTTCCATCCGCACTCAATATAGCGGACGTTGACGTTTGTTCCAAAACATTCAAGCCAATCACTTCAGTATAAAAAGCGATCGAACGTTCCAAATCTTGAATCTTCAAATTAACTTGACTGACATTTGTAACGGGTTCGCGGTGAAAATTCATTGTCCTGACCTCCAGACGAATGATCAAAAAAATAACTTAGTTACTTTATGTAAGTAATTATATTATAATAAGCAAAGGTCGTAAAGTAACTTGATTTCACTCATTCATTAAACGGTTTATAATAGAGCAATAAGGGGTTGATTATGTTGGATAAATCGATTTGTCCAAGTTTTGAAAAAGCGATGGGGATGTTAAGCCAAAGATGGACAGGGTTAATCATTTACCAGCTTCTCTCTGGCCCACAACGCTTTTGTACGATTGAATCCTCTATCGGTGTCAGCGGCAGGGTTTTGTCAGAACGATTAAAGGACCTTGAAAACGAAGGGATTGTTAAACGAGAAGTATACCCGGAAACGCCCGTTCGAATCGAATATTCATTGACTGAAAAAGGAATCGCACTCGAACCGCTCATGCGCGAAATGGAGAAATGGGCCGGGGATTGGTTGGAGGGATGACTGAAGCGCTCATATGAAATTTCGCTAACCACCAACTAGAGAAGCGGCTCATCACCGCTTCTTATCGTTTGAAAGCTTTGGCATAATAAACATACGCTGAGTTACAAAAGATTTTCATATATATTTACCGAATATTTAAACAAATTTGAGCGAAGGGTGCAAATATATAAAAGAAGCGAGTATGGCAATGATTCCTCCTAAAAATAAAGTGACGGTCGTACTAAATTGCTCACTAATCATCCCGGCAATAACAGCAGACACAGGCATTAAAATCCATGTCATAAAGCGACTGGTCGCTTGTACTCGGCCTAATAAATGATCTGGACTCAGTTTTTGTCTTATGGTCACAATACAAGGATTCAGCATCGCTGCACTTATTGTTCCTAATGCGTTCATGATGACCAGCCAAACGAAGGCATCGTACAAACCAAAAGCGACAATTGATCCACCACCTATCACACCGGCAAAAAATAAGATGCTTCTGTAAGAAAAATACCTTGTGAGTACACTTGTCATGAACGCACCAACAATTGCCGAAACACCTCCGATCGAAAATAAATACCCTATAAGAACGGTATCTAATCCAACTGTTGCTTTTAAATGAACGACGAGCATTGTTAAAAAAAGTGTCGTACCGAATATGGAAAAAAGCATAGCCAAATTTGTATATAATAATGGCTTTTCTTTAATGACAAACTTAAAACCTTCTTTAATGTCTGCAACGACCTTTGAGCTGCTCATTTCTTTAGGCTCGTTACTTTCGATGTCTAGGCTTAAAACAACTAGACATCCCACTAAAAATGACAAGCTGTTAATCATTAAACCTACGCCCGGATTAAACACACTGATGAGAATCCCGCCTAATCCTGGAGCGACAAATACAGCCGTTTGCAATATTCCAGTGTTTATCGCGTTTACAAATTGCAAGTCTTTTCTTTGTACTAACTTAGGAATAGAAGCAAATTGAGATGTATGATAAATCTGTGTTAAAACACCAACCATAAAAGCAGCTGTGTACACTTCCCAGATCAGTAATTGATCCATGATGTAAAGTACACCTAGAGCCCCTATCAGTAAAAATCTGCCAAAATCGCATAGAAACAATATTTTTTTACGATTAAAATGATCGGCCAACACACCCGTGAATGGCTGTATTAAAATAGGCAGCCTTTCCAACGCTGCTACCACTCCCATCTTGAATGGTGAACCAGTGATCGCTAACACAATCAGAGGCAGAGCAATTAAATAGACCTGGTCTCCAAAAAAAGACACGACGTTGCCTCCGATCAATCGAAATACAGGGTAATTCCTTTTAAGTTCAGGTACTTTTTTTCTTGAGTCATCATGTGCGACTGAATCTTCCATAGAGACTTCTCCTTTGTTATTGATCTTCCAAATAAAGTTTGAGTTCCGCTGGTAAATGCTCAATCGCTTGATGATCTATCGTATATTCACTAGAACTTTGCGAGACTAGCCTGGCAGATTTTAATATCTTTAAATGATGATGAACCGTTGTTTTACCTAATTCTAATTCAATGGTTAACTCTTGTAGTGATAGATTCTTCTCTTTAATCATTTTCAAGATTTTCAGACGTGTCTCATCCCCTAATGCTTTAAATCTTTGTACTAAGAGCTTATTAGGGACAAATCGACTTTCCCCTGAAATACTTTCATTCGCCACTGCATAATAAAAAACTTTTACGCCCTCCAAATCCGCTTCGACATTCCATGGGCGATAAATGTAATGTGGAACGAGTAAAACCTTATGTACACTTGGCTCAGGAGGATATTTCACGCCATCTGTTGCCCATTCTACAAACTGATCCGGCTCTAAACGATGAAGCATTTTTTCTTTCAAAGCTTTATCTCTTGAAAGAATCTCTTCCAGTTTTTCTTTTTGAGGATAGATTACACAATCAAACCATCCCGACATCACCGTGAGCAGATGAGTTTTCAATTCCTCAGTGGATACTTGACTGATATATTCAAGGTAGTCTGGCAGAAAAGAATGTTCTCTCGTGATGTATTGTAATTGTCTAAGGGCTTCTTCTGACTCTTTTAATAGCGCATTCTTTACTTCTTCTTGTGCTTTACCGAGGTACGGAATTGCGATGCTTTTTAACTCCGTGGATGATAAACTCTGGACATATTTTTCAAAAGAAGCGATTTCTTCTAGGTCTTTTTGATGCAAGATTTGGAGAAGGGTCTTCCATGTATTGAATTTTCGGACGTATTCAAGTTCCTCTTTCATATCCTTTGATAAGCTTTTCATGATCAAGTCTCTATTTTGCTTAGAAAGATCCAATGTATCAACCAATGCTTCGTTTGTCATGGCTGCTATCCCTAGTGCACATTCCCACAAAAGAGAGCTTTTTATTTCTACGGCATATTTTTCCCTCTTTCGTTTGATCCCCGTCGTTACTATATCCATCTGATCGCCTCCTCTCTTTATTCTAAATCAATAGAATTATAAATTCAATGTATTTAGAACAAAATAAAAGGGCTGTCTAAAAAGTCAGGTTTTAATCGACTTTTTGAGCAGCCCATTGTTTTGCTGTTTTCATCGACTTTCGGCGCTTGGATGAATAGCGGTCCATTGGAGATTCATTTTGGTTAGTATTGGCAGACCAAGCAAACCACCCTTAAGCAGCCCATTCTACTTAAAGGTGAGCATCGCAATAAAACTAAATATCTCGTACCTCATACTCAAATGGTTCTTCACATGAATAAATGTCATGGAAAAACCCCATATACGGGATATCATCCTCCATACATTTTATGAGATATGACAGTTCCTCATCACACTCAGGCTCTTCACCATTGTTCCGCATATACTCAAATGCATCCACTATATTTTCCATAACGGGTAGATCGGAATCGCTCTCAATTAAAAAAAGACACGAAAATGCTCTCTCGGATCTTTTATATTTTCTTCCACGATCGCCCCGATTGTTGGGTCGGAATATTAAGAAGTCTCGTCTCATGGATTTGTTCAATTTTTTTGTTGTGCTCTTTTTTTCTGTAACCGCCAAGTATTAAAGATACTAGGAACTCCAGCTATCATACTTACCATAAAACTCCACATTACATAACGCCAGTCCCCTGTAAAAATCGAAACTCCAATAAAAAATACTAGCTGTCCCACAAGTGCAAACCACGAAAGAATCCAAGCTGATTTTAAATTTTTATACATTCTCTGCACTTCCCTTTAGTTTTATACCAATTACTTTGTGAAGTTATTCCATTAATGGCCCATTTGTTGAACAACCTTACTTAACGATATCAACACTAATTTTAATGATGTATTTTGCAAGAGAAAAGTACAAAAAGGTGTGATCCTTATGAGTCATTTCTTCCAACAGATTCCCTTTGCGGGAGTTGACTACATCCGAGACACCTCCTCCATGCTCAAACAAATATCTGATATACTCAACTTCGGCCAGTAAATCCTCGCGGCTCCTATCAAGCAAGAAAGCGATTCGTAGGATTTTTGCATCAGCGCCCTCTTTCATACAATGATAAGCGACATTTCGTCCTCCATCATGTGCCTCAATCAGACTGATTTCATAGCCCTCCAACCCGTACAATTCTGATATTAATGGAAGAAAAATTGCATCGCCGATTTTAACAACCTCGTTATAAGTTATCATAAGTCTAATATCTCCTTAGGCAACATGTGTACTTTTACATTTCAAAACTCTGCACTTTTATTTTGCACTACACAATACCAAAAGATAAAGAAATTATTGTTTATTGCTGGGATGTCTGGTGCAATACCGCTGCTAAAGTAGCAAAATTTTTATTAGAGAGATTATACAGTTAAAGAGTTAACCGGGGGGATAGCAGCATGGAAAGAAATGAACTTTCCCGTTTCAGATTCAACGCAAAAGGATAACACAACTAATAATTGTGGGTGTTAAGACAATGCAAAAGAAAACAAGGTATTGGATTGGAGTTGCGTCTCGTGATAAGAGTAATTGGCGGATTTGCACAACTTCGTCATGGAAAAGATGTAGACGTCAAGTTGAATTTATTCTAGCGTTAACACAAAGTACAAAACCTTGAAATACACACAACCCAAAGAATGCGCGACTTGCCCATTACGCCATGATTCCCTTTGCCAAAAGACCTTTAAAATCAAGCAGTCTACCGATATCCGAAAGTATACTTCTCCGGCAAGAGGATCAAAGAAGTGGGGCAAACTGTATAAA
>NZ_JAALFC010000058.1 GCF_011058155.1 Litoribacterium kuwaitense
TATTGTATTTCTTGCCTAACTTTACAAACATGCCTTTTGCATAGTCAGACATGTCGTCGTCAAAGACTTTTCTACGGTATTTAACAACGAATACAAGGTTGTAGTACATCAGAAATACTGAATGATTATTACTATCTAATTCCATCCAAATATCACCCTTTCTTTTGTATAAGACTGATGATACCATAGCACAAAAAAGAAACAACTTTTGGGCTGACGCCTAACCGACATTCATCTCCCACTTACTCATTGGAAAGTTCTACACATTCCTTGAAGTGGGAGTCTTCTGTCAGAAAACGATAAAAATAGCGCTTATCCATGAAAAAGAGTGCCGACGTAGTCTAGATAAACTAACTTCGTCTGCACTCTTCATAGGCTATTAAAATTGAACAGCCTTACGACATGAGAAAATATGGAACGACCGTATATAAGACTGCTGCCACAGCGGCAGCGCTAATCGCTGGCACAAGCTTAAACCGGGCATATTTCATCGTATTTAAGTCGAGAATGCCCGAAGTTGTATTCGTATCATCACTTAATGGCGACGCAAAGGCGCCAAAAGTGCCGCTCGCAAAAACCGCGCCGACGACAACCGGAAGACTGACACCCGATACTTGGGCAAGCGACACGCCTAATGGCATTAATATACCCCAAGTGCCCCACGCCGAGCCGATAAAGTACGAAATAAATGAACCGAGCAAAAAGAGTACTGGCGGCACGAATGAGACGGGAACCCATGACACATTGTCACTAACAAATTGAGAAAAGCCAAGCGTTTCTGTTGCCGAAGCGAGCGCCCAGACAACGCTTAACAGCAAGATGACATTCATAATTTGATTTCCTCCGGCAACAAGTTCTTCGAGTAAAGTAATTAACCGAATCCCCTGTAAACGAAAGAAGATAAACGACGCAACGACACTAAGCAAAAGCGCCAGTAGCATTGCATTTAATACATCGGCTTCAATAAAAGCTTCCAAACCTTGAAACCCTTGGCTAGCACCGTTCGCATACGTCAGTACAATCGTTAACACAAGAACGAGGACAAGTGGAAGGAGCAAGTTGAACGGCTTTTCCGGCAAGTTTTTAGCAACACAAGGGTGACAGTCTTCCCACGTGTCGTCCGGCAAATCCCCTCCAGCATCAGTGGCTGGTTTCTTTCCATGGCGGAAGAAGCTCAAATAAAATCCAATGGCAAGCATTGCAAAGGAGAAAAAGTTAAAAGGGATACTTTGTAAAAAAAGCTGGTAAGGGTCTTCTGTCAAACCGTGATTGTGCAACGAAATGTCGATGACCGATGTCATATAGCCTACAAAAGCTGTGGCTATAGGCACGAGCACGATTAAAGGGCTTGCCGTCGTTTCGATCGCAAAAGCGAGCTCCTGAGGCGTCATATTTACCTTACGTAACAGCGCTCTCATAATCGGTGCGACTGTCACAATCCGAAAGCTCGGTGCACTAAATGTACCGGTCGCAGACAGCCACGTGAGTACCAAAGCCCCTTTTCGTGATTCAATCCGATCAGATGCTTCCCGGACGAAGCCTTTAATCCCGCCAGCGATTTTGATCATTCCGATGAGCCCGGTGAATAAGTAGAGAAACATAATGATTTTTAAATTGTTTTCATCCTGCAATCCTTCAGTGACATATTGAATTGCCGTTTCAAATCCGGTGAGCCACCCTGGACTCAATAGATACCCTGCGACAAGCAATCCCCCAGCCAGCCCAGGCAATACTTGCTTTGTAATTACAGCAATGATGATGACGATAATAAACGGAAGTACACTGACCCAAGCAGAATCCACGTCTCACGCCCCCTTTGTTTTTAGGTAGTGTGTGGATTCTGTCATGGAGATATTCACCAAAGGGAACAAAAAAAGAGCCTGTTTGAACGCAGACTCTTGCAGACGACGTATTTAAATCCAGCCACCTATTTCATCAGGGTTACCGCTATATCGTTTCTCTTCATTAATGGTATCAATTTTAGCCACGTCTTCACCATCAAGAGAGAAATCAAAGATGTCCGCATTCGCTTGAATACGTGCTGGCGTTGTCGACTTTGGTATGACAACTACGTCATTCTGAATGGCCCAGCGAAGCATCACTTGCGCGGGTGACTTTCCATGCTTTTTACCTACCTCTTCAAGCACAGGGTGATCAAGCAAACGCCCTTGTCCGAGAGGTCCCCAAGCCTCCACTTGCACGTTATGCTCTTGACAAAACGCGCGCAGTTCTTTTTGAGCAAACCGCGGATGTAACTCCACTTGATTGACAACTGGCTTATGAGTATGACCTTTTAATAATTCCTTTAAGTGGTGAATTTCAAAATTGCTGACACCTATTGCCTTTACGCGCCCACTATCATACAACTTGCCTAATGCGTGCCAAGTATCTTCATACGTCTGTTTCATCGGCCAGTGAATGAGGTACAAATCAAGGTAATCCGTTTGCAGTCGGTTTAAGCTGCGATCAAAAGCGGCAAGCGTTTCGTTATAGCCTTGCTCGTCGTTCCACACTTTTGAAGTTAAAAAAAGCTCCTCCCGGGCAACATCGCTTTCTTTTAAAGCCCGTCCGACCCCTTCTTCGTTCTCATAAAATGAAGCAGTGTCAATTGAGCGGTAGCCAACGTCAATCGCTGTTTTAACCGCTTGAACCACTTCATCACCTTCGGAAACTTTATACACACCAAAGCCGAGCCACGGCATCCGTACACCATTGGCTAGAGTAGTTGCGTCAGACAAGTGATTGACCACACGACATCTCTCCTTTTTTTGGATATTTTTCTTAAAATTACGCGTATTCATGCAAAAAAGCAACGATTTAGGCTTACTTGTTTAATCATTCTTCGTAAACACCTACATTAACCCACTATTGTCACTATGACAGAGAGGATATCTAATAAGCATTTTGTAGTGCTAATCAGCATAAATCATTTTTCGCGTCATACCACCGTCAATCGTGATTTGTTCTCCAGTAATGAAGTCATTGGCAGGGTCTGTCAGAAAAAAGCAGGCTCGTACAATGTCACTTGTTGTACCGACGCGTCTCGACCAATGCTGCTGATGATCGATGTCGCGCAATTGATCATATGCTGTCGTTTCGATCCACCCCGGACTAATGGCATTTACTGTGATGCGTCGATCTGCATAAGAGGCCGCCAACGCGTGTGTCAAGCCAAGGAGTCCTGCTTTAGAAGCCGCATAACTCTCTGAATGTGGCTCACTCATGGTTGCACGTGTTGATGCCATCTGGATGATTCTCCCACCTTCAGGCATCAGACGAGCAGCGGCACGCGCACATAAAAAGGCACCTCTCAGGTTGGTATGAAGAACGTCATCCCACTCTTTGACTGTCAGCTTATCAGGAGAAGTCCATTTTCCAATCCCAGCATTATTAATCAGCACGTCCACATGGCCTCGGTTTTCCTGAATGTTCGAAAAAAATTCCGCAATGTCGTCTGAGTCACGAATGTCAACAACGTGAGTGAACAGGCTCCACTTTTGCTTGTTAGCTTCTTGCAGAAGGTTTATCAAGGCGAGCTCATCAATATCTAAAGCAAATACGATACATTTGTCTTTGGCATACGCTTCTGCGATCGCTTTTCCGATTCCACGAGCTGCTCCAGTAACGACGATACGACGCTCCTCAACCAACAAACCTTCCCCCCTTCCTAATATCTTCTAACGACACTTCCCCGACACCTCTATTATAACAAAGTTTTCATTAGACGAATTTGTAACCCTCACGATCCATCACCATACTGCAACACCTCACCCTTCTTTAAGTCTTTACAAAAAACGGAACGTGCCTTTACAAAATTTATGATAAAATATGTCGTGCGACCAAGGATTTTTTATAGAGAAAGGTGACCATAATGCATTTTAGAAAAATGACTCCTGCAGATATTTCATTTTTGCAGTCACATGCCAATACAGCAGAAGAACTGTCGCAATGGGCGGGCTCTTCCTATACTTTTCCGTTGACAGAGGAGCAAGTGAAACGAGCACTCGCAAAAGGAGACGAGGAAAAGCCTACTGAACTTCATTGGGTCGTCATTGATGAATCATCCAATGACATTGCTGGACACGTCATGCTCTCACACATTGAGCGTGAAAATGAGACTGCGCGAATTAGTCACGTACTCGTTTCTGAAAAACAACGCGGGAAAAAGATTGGTGAGAAATTAATTCATTGGGCAGTCACTTACGGTTTCGAAGAATTAAACTTGCATCGACTCGGGTTAGGTGTATTTGACTTCAACCTTCCTGCGAAACGATGCTATGAACGTTACGGCTTCCAGGTAGATGGTCACCTTCGTGATGTCCGAAAAGTGAATGACACTTTCTGGAGTATTTACGAAATGAGCCTCCTTCGCCCGGAGTGGAAAAAATAGCTTTTCATGAAGGTGTTTGAGTATAGTTTTTTCCTACACTCATGTATAATGCTTAAGACTTTTTTACAGTTGTCAAGAATGACGAAGACCGCCGGGACTGGCAGCCTTCGTCATTTCAATTTGCTTTTTTATGGTCGCGATGCTCAGCCCCCCAATGTTCAAGCGTGTGTAACAAAGCGCGGACACCTTCCCCGTACGGTGTCAATCGATAATCCACACGCGGAGGACGCTCGGGATACTCTGTCCTTTGGATAATACCATCTCGCTCTAATGCCTTTAACTGCTTAATTAATGACTGATGCTTGATACCTGGAATTTCTGCTTTCAGCTGGCTAAATCGTTTTGGCCCCTCAAGCAGCTGGATTAAGATCAGCCCCTTCCATTTTCCACAAACGACATCTAAAGACATTTTGACATTTTCAAAGACTTCTTTATTCACAGGAAAGAACCTCTCTCGTTTTTCATGCTTGTTTTTTTTCCTTGTAAGTCGACAGTCCATAAAAATATACTTCTTATCAGTACTGGCAAAGTTTTGTACATTGATGGTAGCTCTTTTTAATAGAAAGGATCTGGATGATGACTGAACAAAATGATGCCAATATGACAAAACAACTAAGCTCTGCATTATCTAAGCAAACGCCGCATTTCATCACTGCCATTCAAGACACTTGGAAACAGCATTGTTCGTCGACGATGCCTGATCCTTTCCCTCTCCTTATCCGGGATATCATTCAATATATATCCAAGGAAATGAACGAATATTCTGATATGAATTGGCACCCTTTTGTTTTAGCGCCCTATGAGCTGACAGCCACTCAAGGACGAGAACTTCCACAGTGCTTGAGTATCTTAAGACAACAGCTCTCATGTTGGTTATTCCAACGGCATGATGTGGGGCAACGTACTGATCATTTCATGCTTCAAGCCAATATGTTATTAGATCAAATAATCATTCATTCAATCGACCTTTTCCCGCAAAAAATTGCTGGGAAAACACCACCATCTGCCTTAGTCTTTACGGTCGCAGCCAATATCGGCATCGCTCTCTTAGGAAGCGCTGATACGTCCACCGACACACGCAAATCAATGCTAGACCAATGCAAAACGTTGCAATTAAAATATCTGATTGTGGACTTATCGACCTTTTTTCAGCTTACAACTGCTGAAGCTAAACGTCTGTGTTCGCTTTTAAATGCTGTCCAGATGATGGGCGTACACGTTTCTATCAGTGGCATCTCTCGGCAAACCATAAAGGGGCTTACGAAACAAAGGGTCGATTTCGACCATTTCCCTGTTTATCCCGATGTCGCCAGTGTGCTCGCAAAGCTTCAACAACCAAAGGCGTAAGCTATTTATTATCTACCCACACATGCCATAGATCAAACCACATGAAGCATACTGCTTGACATCGACCTCTTACCAGGTCATATCATTCACGATGTTTCGTGCAACGCGTTCCTCTCGTTCATAAACATTTAGTAAAGACGGCGGACGCCCTTCGCAAACAGTGGTGACTTCTGTTATAATCGACAAGATAGCCTCACGCCCCATGAAGTGTGGCGTGTCAGTGAAAAATCGACTGTTTACTATTTATGGAGGTGTGCGCTTCATGCTTACCGTTGAAAATGTCAGCCTGCGCTTCGGAGATAAGAAATTATTCGAAGACGTCAATATAAAGTTTACGCCAGGAAATTGTTATGGATTAATCGGAGCGAACGGAGCCGGGAAGTCTACATTTTTAAAAATTTTGTCCGGCGAACTAGACTCACAGTCAGGAAACGTATCCCTTGGTCCTGATGAGCGTCTTGCGGTTTTAAAGCAGGATCACTTTGCTTACGAAGAGCATCAAGTGCTCAGTGTTGTCATCATGGGACATCAGCGTCTCTATGACATTATGCAGGAGAAAAATGAGATTTATATGAAAGGTGAATTCTCTGACGAGGATGGCATGAAAATTGCCGAGCTCGAAAGTGAATTCGCTGAATTAAATGGCTGGGAAGCGGAATCTGAAGCTGCCCGCTTACTTGAAGGACTCGGCATCGAAACGTCACTTCATGACAAAACGATGTCTGAATTAACCGGGGCTGAAAAAGTGAAAGTCCTGCTTGCTCAAGCGCTGTTTGGTGACCCTGATGTGCTCCTGCTTGACGAGCCGACGAACCACTTAGACATCGCCGCGATTCAATGGCTTGAGGAATTCCTCATCCAATTTGAAAATACCGTCATCGTCGTGTCCCACGACCGTCACTTCTTAAATCACGTATGTACGCATATCGCTGACCTTGACTTTGGAAAAATTAAAGTCTACGTTGGAAACTATGATTTCTGGTATGAATCGAGTCAGCTTGCACAAAAAATGGCGCAAGAAGCCAATAAGAAAAAAGAAGAGAAGATTAAAGAGCTGCAAACCTTTATCGAACGCTTTAGCGCCAACGCTTCGAAGTCAAAGCAAGCAACTTCGCGGAAAAAGCTACTTGATAAAATTACCCTCGATGACATTCAGCCGTCTTCACGCCGCTATCCGTACGTTCATTTTGAACAAGAGCGGGAAATCGGAAACGATCTGTTACGTGTCGAAGGGTTGACGAAAACAATTGACGGCAAAAAAGTGCTTGATAATGTGTCATTCACCATGCACAAAGACGACAAGATTGCCCTTATCGGTAGCAATGAGCTTGCCAAGACAGCATTGTTTCAAATTTTAGCAGGTGAAATGGAGCCGGACAGCGGAACGTATCGCTGGGGCATCACGACATCGCAGTCGTACTTTCCAAAGGACAACAGTGCCTATTTTGAACGAGACGACCTTAATTTAGTTGACTGGCTCCGGCAGTATTCACCGGATGAGCAGGACGAAAGCTTTATTCGCGGCTTTTTAGGACGGATGCTCTTCCGCAAAGACGAGGCATTGAAAAAGGTCAATGTGCTTTCCGGTGGCGAAAAAGTACGTTGTATGCTGTCACGCATGATGCTCTCAAAAGCGAATGTACTTTTACTTGATGAGCCGACAAACCACCTTGATCTTGAGTCGATCACTGCTTTAAACAACGGTCTCACCAATTTTAAAGGCTCGCTTATTATTGCAACACATGACCACCAACTGATCCAAACCGTTGCCAATCGGATTATGAATTTCAACAACGACGGTACACTATTCGATAAACAAATCACGTATGATGAATATTTGCAGGAAAATGTCCGCCAAGCAAACTAAATACAGCAATTACATGAAAACCTGCCTTGATGTTTTTCAGGACAGGTTTTACTTTGGCAAGGAGATAAAGGAACGAAGATACTGATTTTTCCATATTTCCGTTTCCACAATAGGTATTTCAATCCCACTATTGTTGTTATAACTTTTATCAAGGCTATTATGGGAATTTGATTTACGGTATATAATTTGGACGAAACCTGCCGGTCAGTTCAATAGATTGTAGTGAATTTTGCAGTCTTATGCTCATTGATTTTAGGCAACAAAAAAAGGAGCACCATGGGCTCCTTTTTTGTTTATTTCACCCCACCAAAAACGGCAAGTTCCATCCACTTAAAATAACAATCCGAATGCTTAAATCCAATTTCTCTGAGCCAATTAACCTGAATATCTACTCTCTCTAGTATATTATCTTTTTTATCAGGTCGGTTATAATATTCCATAGCTACTTCTTGTCTGTCTTTTTTATTATGAGTTGAAAGATGGTCAATAAAAAGCTCATCATACAAGTTTTCCAGGTCTGGTGAGGGAGAGGCTGTGTGTTCAACATTTACGAAAATTCCACCCGGTGCTAAGATTTTGTATATTTCTTGATACAATTCCTTTTTCTTTGTATGAGGAAGATGATGAATAGCAAATCCAGAAACAATGCAGTCCACTGTCCCTGGTTCAGCATATTTTCCAATGGTATGATTAAAATCATCAAGAATAATTTCACATCGTTTCATATAATCTTTCATATGGACGCGTGCATGTTCAATCATTGGCTCAGAATGGTCTAGTAACACAGCAGAGGCCTCTGGATATGATTTAAGCAAAATCTCTGCTAAAAAACCGTTTCCACATCCCAAATCCATAATTTTTTTCGGATCACGAATAAAATGGTTAATTACTTGTAGCATGATTTTGGCTTGTTCAGCTCCAAAGGGAATTCCAACCCGAACCTGTTCAAGATAATGCTGTGTAACATCTTGTCGTTGCCAATTTGTGGTTTCCATTTTTTCTCCCCCTTAATAAAAATTTAAATCATTGAAATTCCCGCCATATAAAGTGACTGGTATTATCCGCGTAGCGCCACTAGTGCGTGAAAAGCGGATTTTATTGACTCGCTCTCACCTACCGACAACTCTCTAAAAACATTCCGTAATGCCTCTAATTATTTCGTCGGGACAATTTGAATGTTTTGTCTATTCTACCCTTTTTTCATGTCGGTCAACACATGTTTAACTATTCACTCCACTTCTGTATAGTAAAATCTAGATATAACTATAGGTAAACCAACCATTTAATGCTCTAATTGAACTTATAAGAGTTTGTGAGTGTATTATTTGTCTTAATTTAAGGTGTCCTGAATAAGCTTGCACAACTGCAGTAACACTACAGCCCAATCAAGATCGATCAATTCATCAAATAATTCAAAAAACAACACGCGAAAAAGCACTTGTCGTATAACTAATTAACAGGATATATGAAATTCCTTAGGACTCCTTTGAAGTTTTAACAACGACTTTGTGATCTCCAACCATATACCGTAGGTTCAAAAAATTCTTATTCAGTCAATGAACAATCTGTGCTCAAAATGATGATTTATTCACTTTTCTTATTTCATTTTCAGATAAAGACCACTTTTACGGCCAAATCTATTGTCTCCATTGTTATCCAGATTGAACGTAGAATTTCTTTCTCCTTGCTTTTTAGTCATTGGCAATTATGAAGCTGTCAATAGAGCATTGTCTAGGTTAAACAATGAAGGTAAATTAACACGTGTATTACGAGGTTTGTATCAAACACCTAATTACAATACGTTTCTAAAAAAAATATTGGGGCTTCTCCAAATAAAGTAGCGGAAAAGCTTGGCGAAAAGCTTGGCTGGATGATCGCACCCGCTGAAGACACTGCATTAAACGAACTCGGTTTATCGACACAAGTACCCGCTAAATACACATTTATTAGCGATGGACCCTCGAAAAAATATACATTGGACAATGGAATAGATATTTACTTTAAACATAAAGCAAATAAGGAAATATCGAAGCTATCCAAAAAAGAAGCAATTGTCATTGAAGCCATTTAAACAATTTCACAAGAGAAAATGAATGACCAAATTCGTGAAAAATTTTCAACACATTGACTGAAGATGAAATGAAGCATTTATTAGAACAAGGGAAATCCATGCGCTACGAGATATACGACGAATTGAAAAATATGCAAGATAGGCATGATTACTTACATTGAGCCTCTTAGCGGTTTTAGGCTTTGCCTTTGTCATCGGTACGCAATCATATGTTCAACATAAAGAAGTCGCCTTAGCGAAAAGCCATTGTCATGATATCGGCGGGACACCTCATGTTGACACTGACTTTCTTTCACTGAAGTACTGTTTTGACTCTGAAGTGAAGGAAGATTGAACAAGAGCCAAAAAATAAAAGGATAGGTAAGCAGTGATCCATTCTGCTCTTCCTATCCTTATTTGTTTGCAAATGATGACCTCATGATGTCTTTTTCTTTAAAACACCAAAACCCTTAGACCTCTTGAAGCTTTGAAAAAACGTAATGATAGAGCAGTTCTGCCGTATGCTTTAATGATTCCTCATGCGTACGCTCGTACGCGTGAGAGGCGTCAATGCCAGGTCCGATTAAGCCGTGCACGATATCGTGTCCTGCTCGAATTGCTGCTGAGGCGTCTGATCCATAGTACGGATAAATGTCGAGCTGATACTTCACATTATTTTCTTCGGCCAAAGCGACTAAATGCTTGCGCAGCCCGTAATGATAAGGTCCGCTCGAATCTTTCACGCAGATCGACACCGTATACTCATCCGTCGATTGCCCATCACCGATGGCACCCATATCGACAGCAAGGTATTCGACCGTTTCCGGAGGGATGTTCGAGTTTCCGCCATAACCGATTTCTTCATTGTTCGAAATTAAGAATGTCGTCGTGTACGGCAATGGTTTTTTTTCATCGACAATCCGCTTGATCAATTGAAGAAGTAAGGCGACGCTCGCTTTGTCGTCCAGATGTCGTGACTTGATAAAGCCGCTCGGAAGCACCTGCACGCGCGGGTCGAAGCTGACGAAGTCGCCGACATTGATGCCAAGCGCGCGGACATCGTCGGCACTGTTCACCTTTTCGTCGATGCGCACTTCGATATTGTCCTGATTACGCTTCGCCTCACCTGCGTCTTTATAGACGTGCACTGACGTCTGGTGCATAAGGATGGTGCCTGTGTATGTTTTCCCTTTAGCTGTCTCAATGGTGCAATATTCGCCTTCAATGGAATTGAACGTGTACCCGCCGATTTTATCAAGCACGAGCCGACCGCTCGGCTTGATGTCCTTCACGATCGCTCCGAGCGTATCGACATGAGCCGTTAACATGCGCTGGTTGTCTGCTTCTTCCCCAGGCAAAGTCGCAAGCAAGCCGCCTTTTCGGTTTCGCTTCGTTTCAACACCCCACTCACGGAGCATGTTTTCCACAAATTGAATGACTTCAGACGTGTTGCCTGAAGGGCTTGGTATTTGGACGAGCTTCTCAATCAACGCCATTGTTTCTTTCATTTGTGCCATTTTTGTTCACCTATCTTTTCACTTTTGTCTTCTATTGACGATCCAATCCCTTTTCATAGAATATTTTACCACTCTGCCTGGCCGTTGTGATATATTCAGAAAAAATATTGCTAAGGAAGTGATTGATGTTGACGTCTCCTGTAAAAAATCAAGTTGGGGCAATATTCATTCATGTTACTGATATGAAACGGGCGATCGCTTTTTATAACGCACTGCTTGGCCTTGATGAAGCGCCTACTGGTCATGCTGGAACCATTTACGATCTGCCGATAGCAAGTGGCAGTCCGATCATCCTTGATGCCAACCATCCCGAGCGCAAAGGACAATCGGACAAGCCGCTGTTCTTCTTTGAAGCAGAAAACTTACAGGCTGCGTATGAAAAAGTGCAGTCGATCGGTGCCGAGATTGCTTGGCCGATCGAAGAACATGAAGACATTTCTTTTTTCACCTTTCGTGATCCCGATCACAATATGATGATGATCTGCCATGATAAACGAAAATGGTCTGCTGACAAACGTTTTTGAACGCCTCTATTTAACGTTATGACGATCTGTTTGAAGTGAGCCGGGCTCATCCATTTATTGGTTCCTTTTCATTTCTAATTTTCTCGCCTAAGCCATAAAACTAATCATCAAAAATCGTTTCGCTCTGTTCCCGTAAAATATAGCCTTCCTGCTCCAGCTTCTCTTCAATGAGCTTAATATGCGCCCGATCGCGTGTTTCCAACGAGATGTGAATGCTCGTCTGATCAGGAAACACATTTGTCCCCGCACGCTGATGGTGGACGTTTAACACATTTGCCTCCATCTCGGCGACAAGCTGTAACAGCCGCTGTAGCTGTCCAGGCTTATCGGGAACAGTTGTTGAAAACGCAAAATACCGTCCGATTTCCGCCATACCGTATTCGATGACGCGAGAGACGAAGTTCACATCGACATTGCCTCCGCTTAATACGGCAACGACGTTTTTCCCTTTAAGTGACGGCAGCTTCCCAGTCGTTAATGCGGCAACAGAGCTTGCGCCTGAGGCTTCTACAAGCTGCTTATTTCTTTCTAAAAGCAACAGCATATTTTGCGCTAACGATTGTTCATCGACGCAGACGATGTCATCAACGACATCCTGGATGAGGCGGAAAGTGAGGTCACCCGGCTGTTTCACAGCAATACCATCTGCCATCGATGAAACGGGCGGCACCTGATAAGGAGACTTTCTGCGTAACGACTCCGTCATACTTGGGCAGGCACTCGTTTCTACACCAATCACTTGAATCGACGGCTTCAATGCTTTTAAAGCCAAACCGGCGCCAGTAATCAATCCACCGCCGCCAATCGGAATAATGACAGCATCCGCTTCTGGGAGCTGTTCGATCACCTCAAGTCCGAGCGTTCCTTGACCAGTGACGATCGCCTCGTCATCAAACGCATGAATAAACGTGGCTCCGGTTTCTTTCTGGAGTATCTTTGCGTGCGAAAGCGCTTCATCAAAACCGCTCCCTTGTAAGACGATCTCTGCACCATACCGCTTCGTCGCTTCAATTTTGCTCAGCGGCGCTCCAAACGGCATGACAATCGTACAATGAATGCCTAATTGTTGCCCAGCGTAGGCTACCCCTTGTGCATGATTTCCTGCCGATGCTGCAATCACCCCGGCTTTTTTTCTGCCTCTGTCAGCCGACTCATTTTTGTATAGGAACCTCTAATTTTAAAGGAACCTGTTTTTTGCAGATTTTCTAATTTTAAATAAACATTACTCCCGCATAACTCACTGAACGTTCGTGAATAATCGAGCGGTGTCTTATGAATAACACCTGTAAGGGCTCTCTGCGCTTCTTGCATGGCTGCTAATTCGATCACACTTCAAACCTCCTTATATCCTTGTCTCCGCTTCTTATCATAGCATAGCCTAAATCATTCCACCCAATCATAAAGCGGCGAGAAAAATGCTTGTTTTTTGCCATATTTATAACGGCCTGCTTATAGACTAGGTAGGGGGGTGGCTGCTCGCATGTCGATGGAAAATTTTTTGATTGAAGTGTTAAAGCGTTCCCCTGATTGGCTCTTTCAAATTACATCTGTTTTTATGATTGCCCTCGTTGCCTTACTCGTTTGGTGGGCCGGCGTCGGTGCAAGACGATTTGCTGGTGCATTAGGACGGGAAAATCGGTTAATTGCCTTACAAGATGAGTTACTCACTTTGCAGAAACGAGCTGCCGAAGAGGACGCGAATGCGGAACAGATGCGGATCTGTCTCGATCATTTAACAACCCATTTAAAAAGCCTACAACAATTGCGCTTAAGTGAATATGATTCATTAGAGGATGTTGAAAGCACATCGCAGTCGTTGTTGCAACAGCTCGTGGAGTCATTAGCTGCAGATATTAAATTTACAGCGGGCGATGCCAATCGCTGCGGGCTTTGGCTGTCTAACACCGATGAGCGACAGCTCGTTCTCTTTATCGGAAGTCACGGATTTCCTAGCGCCTATATCCAAACACGGACATTAGACATCGATAAATCCGTCGCCGGACTTTGCTTTCGCAGAGGTGAAGCTATTTTGGATAATCAAGTGAAGCAGCATAGCGACTGGGCACCAAACCCTCATTCGACGAGCAAATACACAGCGATGGTGGCTATCCCGATGACCCATTGGGGTGTTCTGACAATCGATGGCCGTCATCCAATGAAAGAGGATACGGTCCGAATTGGGGAAGCCTATGCTCAGCTAATGAACGTCGTCCTCATTGAATATATGCTTGCACTTGATGATCGGGAAGACCCACAAAGTCCTCTTTACATCGATTAAAACGACCTGCCTCTTACGGCTTGCAAAGGAGTGTCTCACGATGAAAACGTCAACTTCGCTTGTCGCCCAACGAATTGCTGCCCAGCGTGCCTTATCCGAAAACGAATTACTTCTGAACAATACGAAGACATCCTGTCCGCCATAGAGCATATGGAGAACCTACGTGCAAAACAACAGTCCAACACTCTTAAAAAATGAACATGGCCACGAAAAGACTGCTAAAGGCTTAAGCTAGCCAGCAGTCTTTTTTTATTACGTTTCGGATATTCCAACAAACGCGCTATGGTA
>NZ_JAALFC010000059.1 GCF_011058155.1 Litoribacterium kuwaitense
CTCTCTTGTTTTCGACAACTCAAGTGTAGTAAAGATATAGGAGCTTGTGTGTATTTTTTTGTTCTTTTTTTCGTAAACCCCAACAAATATTGTAGAGCCAGAAATATTGTCCTATAACAAAAAAAGCGCTTCTGCGTCATATCCTATGACACAGAGGCGCTTTTGCTACGCGGTTCCACTCTGTTTGGCCGGAAACAGAACCGACCCACTTTCCTTATAACGGCAAGGGCACCGTCTTTTTCTACTACACTTTTAGTGCTTCGAAAAAGCTCTCTAAGGGGCAATGATTTACCAGTCAATGAGCCCTTCCCACCAAAGCAGACTCTCTCTGAAATTGACTTCGGCCAACCACATGTCCTTATCAACGATGTATGTGTATTATAAGAGCTACAAATGAGCTCCCTCTTCATCTAAAGTTACATTACATTATATTATATCATTTACATCGAGGAAATAAGCTCATTTAATCGGTGTACAGCCGTTTCCCGTCCTAATAAATGGATAGACTCAGGTAATTCAGGACCGTGCGTCTGACCAGTCACAGCCACTCGAATCGGCATAAACAGTTTCTTTCCTTTATGACCAGTCGTCTTTTGCACGCGTTTAATCGCTGCTTTAATTTCAGCTGGCGCAAAATCCTCTAATGATGTGAGTTCCTCTTTAAATGCTTGCATCACTTCAGGAACTTGCTCACCGCTCAATACGTCCTTTGCCTCATCATCATACTGCAATTCCTTTTGGAAAAACAACTGACTGACATCAACAATTTCAGCACCATAACTTAATTGGTTTTGATACAAAGCAATTAGCTCTCGCGCCCATTGCTGCGTTTCATTGTCCATTTCTTCCGGGAGCAAGCCTGCCTTAATTAAATGTGGCAGTGTCTTTTGCACAACCGTTTCAAAGTCTGCGTTCTTCATATACTGATTATTCATCCAGGCTAGCTTTTGTGTATCAAAGACAGCAGGAGATGTCGAGAGGCGGGCAGGATCAAAAATATCAATAAGCTCTTCTCGGGTAAACAGTTCCTCTTCTCCTTGTGGTGACCAGCCTAAGAGTGTAATAAAGTTAAAGAGTGCTTCAGGAAGATAACCGAGTGCATCGTATTGCTCGATAAATTGGATAATGGACTCATCCCGTTTACTCAGCTTTTTACGATTTTCGTTAACGATCAGGGTCATATGGCCAAATATAGGCACATCCCAACCTAATGCATTGTAAAGCATGATTTGTTTCGGTGTATTTGAGATATGATCATCACCCCGTAAAACGTGCGAAATTTCCATGAGATGATCGTCCACAGCGACCGCAAAGTTATACGTTGGTCCACCACTTTTCTTCCCAATGACAAAATCACCGATTCCATCCGTTTCAAAAGTGACTTCGTCCTTGACCAAGTCTTTAAAACGGATAACTTCACCCTCCGGCACTTTAAAGCGGATGCTCGGCTGCCGGCCTTCTTTTTCATGTGCGTGCCGGTCTTCTTCCGTTAGATGGCGGCATTTCCCTGAATAACGCGGCATTTCATTTCTTGCTCTTTGCGCCTCTCTCTCTTGCTCCAACTCTTCTTCTGTACAATAACAATAGTATGCATGACCATTGTTTAATAGCGTCTCGTAGTATTCTTTATAAATATCATCACGCTCTGATTGTCGATACGGTCCGTATTTCCCAGGCTTATCGATTCCTTCATCCCAGTCGATTCCAAGCCATTTTAAATAGGCGAGCTGGTTTTCTTCTCCACCCTCCACGTTTCTTTTGATATCGGTATCTTCGATGCGAATAACGAACTCACCATTTTGGCTACGGGCAAATAAATAGTTAAACAATGCTGTTCTCGCATTCCCGATATGCAAATGACCTGTTGGGCTTGGTGCATAGCGCACACGTACTCTGCTTTCATTACTCAAAAGATCCACCCTCTTTATATCAATTTTAACGAGTCATATAGACTCTGAACTATTTAGTAAGCAATAACACAGCCGCTTGTGCAGCAATGCCTTCCTCTCGACCGACAAACCCGAGCTTCTCTGTTGTCGTTGCCTTTACATTTATACAGGATGAATCACAATTTAACAAGTTGGCTATAGAGGTATTCATCTCGTTTATGTAAGGTGCTAATTTTGGTTTTTGACAAATCACCGTGAGGTCCGCATTTCCTAATGTAAAACCTTTCTTTTGAACAATTTCATACACCTCTTGAAGGAGCTTAGAAGAATCAGCATCTTTATACGCTGGATCTGTGTCAGGAAAGTGCCGCCCGATATCCCCTTCTCCAACCGCTCCTAATAACGCATCTGACAGGGCGTGCAGCAATACATCTGCATCAGAATGCCCCGCTAACCCAAGGTGATAGGGAACACGAACCCCTCCTAATAGTAACGGTCGCCCTTCTTGAAAGCGATGGACGTCAAAGCCTTGTCCAATTCTCATGACTGCTCCTCCCTCATAAATGCTTCTGCGACAATTAAGTCTTCCTGTGTCGTAATTTTGATATTCCGGTAGCTTCCTTCTACTATCGACACCGGATATTGTATTCTTTCCACTAAACTCGCTTCATCTGTTCCTAGAAAACCGTCTTGCACAGCTTTATCGTGCGCCTCTAAGAGCACATCGCGAGAAAAAGCCTGCGGTGTCTGAATGGACCAAAGCCGCTCTCGATCCAAAGTTTCTGTAATGACACCGTCCGTCACGCTCTTCACGGTATCTTTCAAACGAACTGCCGCTACAGCAGCCTTCGTACGACTTGCCTCTTCGCAAAGACGACGAATGATCGACTTTGTCACAAACGGTCTCGCGCCATCATGCACTAAGACAATGCCCACGTGCTCATCTGTCGCTTTTAACCCGGCAGCTACACTATACTGCCTTTCAACCCCTCCTTGCACAAGGGTCACTTGGTGTAAAAGGTCGTGTGCCTGGAGGATCGATTGAATGTTTGGTTCTTCAGCTTGATCAATCACTAAAACGATCTGCTGACACAATGGATCAGCCGCAAATTGTTCGAGCGTCCAAACAATAAGCGGCTTATTGAAGAGAGGAATGAACTGTTTACTTAATGTTGTCTGCATTCGCTTGCCTTTTCCAGCGGCAGGAATTACAACCGTATATGTCATGACGATCGTCCTCATTTTTTAAAAGTGTGTTTCTGCGAGCAAAAGGAAATGGCTGGTGCCTCATTCTGGCGACCAGCCTTCCTATTCACGTCTCCATTCATATGGTTCGCCTAAGCCATATGATACCATAGAATCGACAAAATAGAGAGTCCGAAACAGACTTATAATGCCTTTTCCAACAGCTTCGGTTTTGCGAAAATCATGCGGCCCGCAGACGTTTGCAGCACACTCGTTACGAGCACTTCAATTCGTTTACCGATATAATGACTACCATCTTCGACCACAATCATCGTACCATCATCAAGGTATGCCACCCCTTGATTATGTTCTTTTCCATCTTTAATGACTTGCACGGTCATTTCTTCTCCAGGAAGAACAACGGGTTTTACAGCATTCGCGAGATCATTGATATTCAACACCGCAACATTTTGCAATTCGCATACCTTATTTAAATTAAAGTCGTTCGTCACGACAACTCCTGAAACTAATTTTGCCAACTTAATTAACTTACTGTCAACTTCTTGAATTTCCTCAAAATCGCCTTCGTAAATCTCTACTTTGATTTGTAATTCTTTTTGAATTTTATTTAAAATATCGAGTCCTCGTCTGCCACGATTTCTCTTTAATACATCGGATGAATCTGCAATATGCTGAAGCTCTTCCAGAACAAATTGAGGTATCACCAATGTCCCTTCCAAGAAGCCTGTTTTACAAATATCAGCAATACGTCCATCAATGATAACGCTCGTATCTAAAATCTTTAAGTCTGTCTTGTGTACATCTGCACTTGATTCCTCAACAGCCACTTTCTTTTTTGGGTTTGCAGACTTGGCGGAGGTGAAAAGCATATACAACTCATCACGCTTCTTATAACCGACACGAAACCCTAAATACCCTAACAAAAAAGTTAGCCAGAGCACACCCAGAGAGAATAGTAACGTCGTACCAAGCTGACTGCCAAGATCATGCAATGGTAATGCAATCATAAATGATACAAACAAACCGACCATTAGTCCAAGACTGCCAAAGAGTACATCAACAACCGGGGCACCTACAACCTTTTCTTCAAGCGCCTTAATTCCCGCAGCCATAGAACGGCTAAGACGGAAGGTTAATAAAAATGAAATAATAGCACCTAGGCACATCCCTAAATAAGGCGAATTCCACCAAACAAGCCCTTGTTCACCCGTTAGTTGATGCAAAAGAAAAGGATAATATAAAAAACCTAAACTTCCTCCGATAAAAACCCAAAAAATTCTTATGATATTCATTAACATTTCATCAATCACCTCCTTCATTATTATTGACAAAAGTTTCTATTTGAAACAGCGAATACAAAAAAGTTTGTGAAGGATTCTCATATTTTTTAAGCTTAGCACGATGTAAATTTTCTGTCAATTAACAATAAGATCAAATATTATAACATGTTGTCATGTTTTTTTCAACAAAACATTTTGGAAAGGCTTCCATTTTTACCTTTTACAATGATCGATCTAACATCACTTGCTCTCGCAAGCGCTCAAGCCCTTTGATAATATTTTTCGCCCGCACTTCTCCAATTCCTTCCACTTGTGTAAACTTTTCTTTGGGCATTTGGATAATTTGATTTAGGTCTTGAAAACGCCGGGCGATCGCACGCGCTGAAGCAGCGGGTAAGCGAGGAACTTTTAACAGAATGCGATACCCTCTTGGTGTAATCACTTTACTTCGATCCGGAACAGCTGGAAAATGCATAAGCTTCGCTAGCGCCTGCTCCATCATGAGCTGCGTTCGTTTACCCTCTTGCAATCGGTCCATAATGTGCTGCGCCTCAGTATCATGCGCATTACAATAATCTTGAATAAAGGCAATCACTTCTTTTTCAATAACCGATAAAAGCTCTTTTAATTGTAGACGTACTAATCTTCCTTCCTCACCTAACTCCATCACATACTCAGTCATTTCGTTTTTGATCTGCATTAGCATCTCAATGCGGTGTAACATGAGAAGTACGTCAGCGTAAGTCACCATTCCTTCAAATTCCAAAGCACTTAAATTGGTCATTGCCTGCTCAAGTACAACTTTATATTTTTCTAAAGTTTGCATCGCCTGATTTGCTTTTGTCAAAATGATGCCTATATCCCGCAAGACATATTTCTCTACGCCTTGATACAACGTAATCACTTGGCGGCGTTGAGATATGGCAATTACAAGCTTACCGGTTTCTATCGCCACCCGCTCAGCTGTCCGGTGACGCATACCGGTCTCTGATGTACCGATAGACGGAGCTGGGGAAAGTTGGGTGTTGGCGTAGAGAATGCGTCCACCATCATCTGTTAAAACAATGGCTCCATCCATCTTTGAGAGCTCATACAAAGCTGAAGGGGTAAACGCATAATCCATGCGGAATCCCCCATCCATAAGCCCTTTCATCGTGTCATTATAGCCTACGACGATCAGACCCCCAGTATTTGCTTTTAAGACATGATCTATTCCTTCTCGTAACGGCGTTCCTGGTGCAACAAAACTGAGCTTTCTTTTTAGCGAAGATGCACGTTCCTTAGATGTCAAATTATGCTCCTCCTAATGCGTGCTGCAACACCTCCTCTATCGTCTCCACCCCGACGATCTCAATGTTCTTTGGAGGTTGCCACCCGCTTAAATTTCTTGCTGGTAAAATAACGCGTTCAAAGCCTAACTTAGCAGCTTCCTGTACCCGTTGCTCAATTCGTGAGACACGACGAATTTCCCCCGTCAATCCGACCTCTCCGATCACAATATCACCGGCCCGACATTCACGATCACGGAAGCTTGATGCGATACTAATGGCTACAGCAAGGTCAATTGCCGGTTCATCCAACTTCACCCCACCAGCTACTTTTAAATAAGCGTCCTGATGCTGCAGCAGCATACCTGCTCGTTTTTCCAGGACAGCCATTATGAGAGACACACGATTATGATCAATACCTGTAGCCATCCGGCGAGGATTCCCAAAAGCCGTTGGAGAAATTAAAGCTTGAATCTCAACAAGCATTGGACGCGTACCTTCCATCGAAGCGACAACGGTCGAACCGGCAGACCCTTTGGACCGCTCCTCTAGGAAGATTTCCGAAGGGTTTTTGACTTCTGTCAGTCCTGCTTCCTTCATTTCAAAAATACCCATCTCATTCGTAGATCCAAAGCGGTTTTTGACAGCACGTAAAATTCGGTACGCGTGATGGCGTTCACCTTCAAAATAGAGAACTGCATCCACCATATGCTCCAACAGTCGCGGTCCGGCAATGGCGCCTTCCTTCGTCACATGACCAACGATAAACACAGCAATACCTTTTGTTTTTGCCAGCTTCATTAAGTCTGCGGTACATTCGCGAACTTGCGAAACGCTTCCTGGAGCAGATGTAATATCCTCTTGATACACCGTTTGAATGGAATCAATAATTAACACCCGCGGCTGCATCGCTTCAGCCGCCTGGAGAATGACCGATAAATTTGTCTCAGACATAATATATAGCTCTTCTTCATGAATATGCAGGCGATCCGCTCTTAATTTCGTTTGTTTTTCAGATTCTTCTCCCGACACGTACAAAACCTTTTCCTTTTGCTTTGCCGCTTGATTGGAAATTTGCAGCAGTAGTGTTGACTTTCCGATGCCTGGGTCTCCGCCAATTAAGACGAGGGAACCTGGTACAATTCCTCCGCCAAGCACCCTGTTCATTTCTTCCATATCTACGGAAAACCGGGGTTCCTGAGCAGTTTTTACCGACGCTATAGACGTTGGCGCTGCTGTCTTAGTTACGCTAGAAGAGCCGGTTTGCCATCCTCTTCTTTGTTTAGCTTCTCTAAACTCACTCAACGTATTCCACGCCTGACAAGCTGGACATTTTCCCATCCATTTTGCAGAAACGTAGCCGCATTCCTGGCAGACAAATTGATTCTTACTTTTGGCCATTTCATCACTCCTAAGTTTAGTTTGCCTTGGTTTTTTTAAGTTAAGTTATGGGGAAATTTTTGGGAGGAAACGATTGTGGGGGAATGAAGAAAAAGCTTGGTCATCAGTCTATACAAATGCTTGATGAGGCTACATTCAGTATAAATGAAAAGAGAAGCCCTCGAAAAGGACTTCCCTTGAATAATCATGTGGACGGTGTTGGCTTTTCAGTACGAACGACAAATTCGCCTTTTTCAACACCCAATGTAATTTTTTGACCTTTGGCAATCGTTCCTTTTAAGAGCTCTTCAGACAACCGATCTTCAACTTGTCGTTGTAAAGCTCTACGCAGTGGACGTGCCCCATACTCGAGGTCCATGCCTTCTTCAGCAATTTTCTCAAGCGCTGGCGCCGTCAACTTAAAGTCAATATCCTGCTCGCGCAGTCGTTCTTGAAGCTGCTTCGCCATTTTTGAAACGATTTCTTTAATATGTTCTTTTTTAAGAGAATGGAATACGATAATCTCGTCAATACGGTTTAAAAACTCTGGGCGGAATGAACGCTTTAATTCAGCCAAAACTTTATTTTTCATTTCTTTATAATCTTGGCCTTCTTCTTGAACATTAAACCCAACATACGCATTGCGCTTTAATTCGCTGGCACCGACGTTTGATGTCATAATGACAACCGTATTACGAAAATCGACAGATCGTCCTTTGGAATCCGTCAAGCGTCCGTCCTCTAGCACTTGAAGCAAAATATTAAAGACGTCTGGATGAGCCTTCTCTATTTCGTCGAGTAAAATGACTGAATAAGGCTTCTGGCGTACTTTTTCTGTTAACTGGCCGCCTTCCTCATGACCAACATACCCCGGTGGCGATCCGACAAGCCTTGACGTCGCATGTTTTTCCATATACTCAGACATATCAACACGAATCATGTTGTCTTCATCACCAAATAGTGATTCTGCCAAGGCTCTGGCGAGTTCTGTTTTCCCGACCCCTGTCGGACCAAGGAAAATAAACGAGCCAATGGGGCGCTTTGGATCTTTTAAACCGGCACGGGCACGACGAACTGCTTTTGATACAGCTTGAACGGCATCGTCTTGCCCTACGACGCGGCTATGCAGAATGTTTTCTAAGTTTAACAAGCGCTCAGTTTCTGCCTGTGCCATTTGTGATACTGGCACCCCAGTCCAACTCGATACGACAAGGGCAATGTCTTCAGTAGTGACTTCAGTGTTTTCCTGTCCTTGTTTTTCTTTCCAAGATTTTTTCGATCCTTCAAGCTCTTCACGAAGTCGCTGCTCAGTGTCACGTAAGGAGGCTGCTTTTTCGAACTCTTGGCTTTGGACAGCGGCGTCTTTTTCTTTACGAATCGCATCCAATTTCTGTTCAAGCTCTTTCATGTCTGGTGGCGCGGTATATGAGCGTAAGCGCACTTTTGCTGCTGCCTCATCGATGAGATCAATTGCTTTATCTGGTAAAAAACGATCTGAAATATATCGATCTGATAATGACACAGCTGATCCAATGGCTTCATCGGTGATTTTCACTCTGTGGTGTGCTTCGTAACGATCACGCAATCCTTGGAGGATTTGTACAGACTCTTCAGCTGAAGGTTCATTCACTTGAATTGGCTGGAAACGGCGCTCCAGTGCCGCATCTTTTTCAATGTATTTGCGATACTCGTCTAAGGTTGTTGCCCCAATACATTGGAGCTCACCACGGGCTAACGAAGGTTTAAGAATATTAGACGCATCGATGGCACCTTCTGCTCCTCCTGCACCGATCAGCGTATGAAGCTCATCAATAAACAGAATGATATTTCCCGCCTGACGAATCTCTTCCATCACTTTTTTCAAACGATCTTCAAATTCGCCTCGATATTTCGTTCCAGCAACAACCGTCCCCATATCAAGGGTCATCACTCGTTTATCCCGTAAAATTTCTGGCACTTCGTTTTGAATAATTTGCTGAGCCAACCCTTCAGCAATCGCGGTCTTCCCTACACCAGGCTCACCGATGAGCACAGGATTATTTTTTGTCCGACGGCTCAATACTTCAATAACACGTTGAATTTCTTTACTACGCCCAATTACTGGGTCCAGGTGGTCTTCTCTGGCAATTGAAGTGAGGTCGCGTGCCAAGCTATCCAACGTTGGTGTATTGGCACTCGCTGCTGCACCACTTTGCGTCGATCCTCCACTCTCATTGCTTCCGAGTAATTGTAAAACTTGCTGCCTCGCCTTATTCAAGCTGACACCTAAGTTATTCAGCACTCGTGCAGCCACACCTTCTCCTTCTCGAATAAGTCCAAGTAGAATATGCTCGGTACCGACATATGAATGACCAAGCTTACGTGCTTCGTCCATCGAAAGCTCAATCACTTTTTTAGCACGTGGTGTATAGTGAATTGTCTGTGAGGTGTCCTTGCCTACGCCAATTAAAGCTTCTACTTCTTTTTGAATTTTTTCCGGGCTCAAGCCTAAGGCTGCTAGTGCCTTCGCTGCAATACCTTCCCCCTCACGAACAAGACCTAATAAAATATGTTCTGTACCGATATTGTTATGGCCAAGTCTAACTGCTTCTTCTTGAGCAAGGGCGAGCACCTTTTGTGCCCTTTCTGTAAATCGTCCAAACATCATATAGGCTACCTCCCAGATCTAATTTGATTTCGATTCCAGCGTCAAACGTTCGCGAATTAAAGCAGCTCTTCGGATGTCTCGCTCTTTAGGTGCCAGTGCCTTTCCCGCGTATTGTTGAAGAAATCCTGGCTGCATTAATATCATAATTTCACTTAGAATACTTTGTGAAACCCCTTGAATAAAGGAGAAATCAATACCAAGTCTAACATCGGACAAACAATTTGCTGCTTCTTTGCTTTGAATGATTCTGCTATTTGCTAAAATTCCATACGAACGCCAAATTCGATCTTCTAACTCCACTCTGGAAGACTCTAACAGCGCATGACGAATTTCTCTTTCCTTATGGATAAGTTCATATACAACGCTTGTTAAATCTTCAACAATATCTTGTTCGGATCTCCCTAAAGTTAACTGATTGGAAACTTGAAATACACTTCCTTGCGCCTCTGACCCTTCGCCGTAAATGCCACGAACGGCAATACCTAGCTGATTTACAGCCGAAATAATTGCATTCATGCGACCAGTCATCACCAATGCAGGAAGATGAACCATCACCGACGCACGCATGCCCGTTCCAACATTCGTCGGACAAGCCGTCAAATAACCCTTTTGCTCATCAAATGCATAGTCTAAATGCTTTTCCAAGACGTCATCCATCTGATTTGCAGCAGACAAAGCCTCAACGACTTGAAGGCCGGGAAATAAGCATTGCAAACGAAAGTGATCTTCTTCGTTCACCATTAAACTTACATTTTCTTCATCCGACAATAGCACCGCTGCCGAATGTCTAGCATTCGCTAAGTGAGGTGAAATTAAATGCTTTTCAACGAGCACTCGCTTTTCAGTCTCATTCAGCTCATGCATTTTTAGCATTGCTAATTGACCAACATCACCAAACGAGTTCGGTACAATCTTCGCTTCTGCTTCTCGCAAAACCTTTTGTAAATTTCCTTCATCAGCAACGGTTGGAAAAGGGGAGCTTTGTAGATTTCGTGCAAAGCGAATGCGGGAACTCATTACGATATCGTCTTCCGGTCCACCGCGACGCACCCAAGGACTTAGTGCTTGCTGAATAAATTTTTCCAGGGACATGGATCACTCCTCCCCCTTCTGCAACTTTTCTTGCAATGAACGAATTTCATCTCTAAGTACAGCTGCTTTTTCAAACTCTTCTTGGTCAATCAACCGTTGCATTTGTGTTTTAAGCTTTTGGAGATCTCTTATTCTATTCAATTCTTTTCCGGCACGCTTTGGAACCTTTCCTGTATGCTCGACATTTCCTGCCTGGATACGGCGTAATATAGGATCTAATCTAGGTCCAAAGGTACTATAGCATGTGCTACAGCCAAATTTTCCTGTCTTCACAAACTCCGAAAAGCTTAACTGACAAGAAGGACAGATAGGCTCCTTCAGTTCTGAAGATGTACGGCTAGCTTGAGGGAAAAAAGCATTTTGTGCCTGCCCGAAAATACCGGAGAATAAATCTTGGATTGTGTAGCCCGCTTGAGACATCGGAGAATACTCTTCTTTTTCGGCCGCACACACTTCGCAAAGGTGCTGGACGCTTTTTTCTTGATTAACAATCTGCGTGAAATGTACGGTGGCGGGACGTTGCTGACAATTGTCACACTTCAAAAGGCTCCCTCCCCTATATCTTATATTTCAGCGTATTTAAAATAGAATATAATAGCCTACTGCGCAAAGAGTCACGTTGTTCGATCGGAATATCCAAAACCGCCCGGTCCATGAGCTTTAATAAGATCATACTTTCTCTCTTCGTAACTGCCCCTTCTTCATACAATCGAAGCAGCATATGTTCTGCAGGCGCTTGAGGAATTGGCTTATGATCAAGCAAATCTAACAGATGGTCAATTAAACGAGCATGATCGCCTGGCTTGACTTTCGTAATCCGGATGTATCCCCCGCCTCCACGCTTACTTTCAACGATATATCCCTTTTCCACTGTAAAACGTGTTTTAATCACATAATTAATTTGAGAGGGAACACATTGAAAACGATCTGCGATTTCATGACGTTTAATTTCTACAGCTTCAGCCTCACTTTGCTGAAAAACTTCCTTTAAATACTCCTCAATGATGTCCGAGATGTTTCGCATGCTAACCCCCCCTTCCATCGATCATATCAACTTTGACTTTCTTTGACTATACATATTATACAGTGCTGCTGAACTTGTTGGCAAGAAAGAACCTTTGGTTGTCATCTTTCATTCTAACCGTTCATTACATACTTATAACACTCGTCTGTCAAAATACTTCATGGACAGACTCAACAGTAGACACAGCATCTAATGCATGAATGTGTTGATCTGAAGAAGAGAATAACACCGTCAGCTGATATTCCTTGAGACGAGCTCGATCTCCGCGGTCAAAGCCGACTGAACTTTTCGTATGCACATTTCGAATATCCCCATACTTTCGACGATCTGTAACAGATCAGATAAATGCTGATCCTCTTTTGGTACGAGGATCCGAATGGTTTCTTCGCCTGTTTGCTTTAAAAAGAAGGCCTCAAGACGATTAAGGAACATTAAGCTCAATAATACGATTAGCGTAGCTAAAATAGCCAGCGTATATAGCCCCGCACCTACAGTTAAACCAAGACCAGCGACAACCCATATCGAAGCAGCTGTTGTTAAACCTCGTATCGTAGCACCTTGGACTAAAATTGTACCTGCACCTAAAAACCCTATTCCACTGACCACATAAGAAGGAATACGAGAAGGATCATATCGAACCTGAGTATCATATTCTTCCATAAAACCTTCAAAGCCAAATAAAGACAAAAGCATTAACATACAGGCACCCATACCAACTAAAATATGGGTACGAAAACCCGCGGATTTTTTGCTCGCCTCTCTTTCCAGGCCGACAAGCCCACTTAAAATTAACGCAATGAGCATACGAACAACCATAACTGGAAATTCATCGGGCAATTGAAAAAAGTTTAACCATTCATTACTCAAAACGTTCCCTCCAATATAGAAGCATACTTTTCTATTTTTATGAGTGTATGCCAAAACTTACTTTTCACATGTCTATCAACCTGTTGGCAACATATAGAAATATATAAAAATGTAAAAAAAAAGCTACGCATCATAAATGCGTAACTCTTGGTGAGCCTGGCAACGTCCTACTCTTGCAGGGGCGGACCCCAACTACCATCGGCGCTGGAGAGCTTAACTTCCGTGTTCGGCATGGGAACGGGTGTGTCCTCTCCGCTATCGCCACCAGACCTTATTAAAATGACAAGGATGATTGTATAACATTTCTTGCGAAATGTCAAGAG
>NZ_JAALFC010000060.1 GCF_011058155.1 Litoribacterium kuwaitense
TTTTTGATGACAGGCTATAAGACTGAAGTCGTAACGAAAAAGCCGAGCACGCGCCAAGAATATAAATCCTTGGAGAAAAAGAAAGCATCACCAGAGCAGTCTGATACGAAAGACCGACGACGCCTGCGGCAGAGAATACGCCTGTTTCCAATTTGGTTTCGACTGCTGGCTCTCGTTCTGATGACGGGGCTTGCTTTAATTGCCGGAGCAATGATCGGCTATGGCGTCGTCGGTGACGGTCATCCAATGGATGTATTGCAATGGTCTACTTGGCAACACATTATAGACCTCGTCGTCAAAGAATCGCCGTCTGCTTAAACGATGATACATAGAAGGGGAATTGATATGGAATTTAAAGACATTCAAAACGTTTTACCCCATCGTTATCCCTTTTTACTAGTGGATCGAGTGGTTGAGCTTGAAGAAGGAAAGAGATGCAAAGCCCTTAAGAACGTCTCTGGAAATGAACCATTTTTTCAAGGGCATTTTCCGGGTTACCCAGTCATGCCAGGAGTATTAATTGTGGAAGCTATGGCTCAAGTTGGTGGTGTTGCGCTCTTACATAAAGAAGACCTCCGAGGAAAACTAGCCTTTTTGGCAGGCATTGACCAATGTCGTTTTAAAAAGCAAGTCGTTCCTGGAGATCAGCTTGAGTTGGAAGTCGAGCTCACACGGGTTCGAGGCAAAATTGGCAAAGGAAAAGGTGTCGCAAAGGTGAAAGGTGAGCTTGCGGCTGAAGCGGAAATTACCTTCGCCATAGGCGATGCATAATACCGGGCTAGGCAGGCTCGGTATTTTTTTTAAAATCCGAAAAAGAAGGACAACCTGTGTGGAAAGGGAGAACAAAATGAAACCATCCGCGCATATGCAGTGGAGACACCGCTTACAAAACTTACAAGGGAGTGTATCAATCGCTGCAAAAACGAAAGTATCGGTAAAATGGAGAGACTTAAATTACACACCTGATCACCATAAGTTCTATTACATTTTAGAAGGAGAAGGACGTGTCGTCATCGACGGCGAAGAGCTATTTCCTAAGCCGGGAGATATGGTTGTCATGCCAGCGGGAGTAAAACAGTCATATCAAACGGTCAGTGAGAATACTTTTTTAAAATATTGGTGTCATTTTACAGCTCAGTTAGGGCCGCTACAGCTATTTAAATGGTTAGAGACACCACGGGTGATACGAGTGATGGACGAAGATCATGAACGGGTTGTAGCCCTGTTTGAAGCGCTCATCGAAGCACATCAGAGCCACGAAATGGCAGCAGCGATTCGAGAAAAAGCATTTCTTTTTCAGCTCATTGATTTTTATATAGAGCAATGTCAAAGCAACGCTGTAGACATCAAAGAAGAAAATACGCTGACGGAGGAGACCGAAAAATTATCGGTCATTTTTGCTTATATCGAAGAACATTTGCACGAGAAATTGACAGTGAGACAGCTGGCGAATCGTGTCCATTTTCATCCAAATTATTTTATTCGTTTTTTTAACGAGCATGTCGGTGTTTCCCCAATTCAATATTTGTTACAAGCAAAAATTGAAAAAGCTAAAACGATGCTGATGGATAAGCGTTTTTCGATGGCCGATATTGCTGCTTCGCTCGCCATGGAACCACATTATTTCTCCAGAACGTTTAAAAAGAAAGTGGGCATTACCCCATCTGAGTACCGGCGTTTATTTGGATAACCAATAATAGGTTAACTTTATGCAAATAGAGGTGAAGATGTGGCATTTTAATTATGGATTACATTTGTACAATAGAAGTACAACAAGAAATAAAAAAATGCATCGAACCTGTTGCGTATTTTGTAGAGGTTGGCCTTCTTGATTTCAAATGACTATTTGGAGGGATCCGAATGACGGAACACAAACAATTACTCACCGATGAGCAAATGCAGGAATTTATTGTAAACGGTTTCTTGATTTTAAAAACTGACTTTTCAGAAGAGTTTCACGAAAAATTGTTGACACAACTAAATGGCGTATATCAAGGGGAAGGCAACCCAGGAAATAACTTGCTTCCTCGTGTCCGTGAACTGCAGCAAGTATTTGATCATCCCGTGATTGATGGAGCGCTCACGAGTGTTCTTGGTGACAATTATTTAATGCACGCCCATCGTCATGGTCACTTCAACAACTCGCCTGACCACGGTGCTTGGCATAAAGACTCATATTGGGGCTATCAAACCGTACGACACCACCGTCCGTGGTGGGCAATGATTATGTATTTCCCACAAGATACACCGATTGAATTGGGACCGACCGGGGTGATGCCAGGGACGCAAAACCACGCCACCCGTATTTTTAAAGAAGATAATCTTCCGGAAGAGGCGAAAGCGTTTGGGGCAGCCGGTACGTTTGCTCTCATTCATTATGACATTTGGCATCGTGCAACCGCTAATCAGTTAGGCAGAGAAAGATACATGCTTAAGTTTGAATTTATGCGCACTGAAGCGCCTGTGAAGCCGACGTGGGACCTTAAAGATCCGCAATGGCATACACCAAATACAGCAGGCATCTTCCATGAGCATCAAGTGATGTGGCAAGATACGTGGTCGTGGCTTAAAGGAGAGTCATTGACTCTGACAGGATCTGTCGACGAAGAGCAAGCGCTGAAAGATATGGAATCTGACGATGTGAACGTGCGTACGAAAGCATGCGATGCGCTAGGGTTCTTAGGAGACGGAGCAAGTGATAAAGCCGTAGCAGCATTGCGCGAAGCAATGACGGCTTCCTATGAGCCAATCTCATTAAATGCCGCATATAGCCTTGCACGTCTAGGAGAGAAAGGGCAAAAAGCCTTGTTCGATGTGTTCACGAATGAGCGGATTAAGGCAGCACGAAGCGCGGCTTATGGTTTACAGTCGTGTGATGAGCGTGTGATTGATGGTTTAATTGAAGCTCTCAGCCATGATAAAAAAGAAGTTGTCGCCTATGCTGCTTTCGCGCTCGGCGAGCAAAGAGAAAAAGCATCAAAGGCTGTAGGTAAATTAATCGAGCAATTATCACATCCTGAGCCACTCGTCCGCCATACCGTTGTCGATGCCCTTGGAATTATTCAATCTCCAGAAGCTGAGGTTACCGAAGCGTTAATTAAAGCGTTGAAGGACGAAAACGTGCAAGTACGTTTCACTGCAGGTCTCGCATTTATCAAAATGGGCACAAAGTCAAAAGAAGCCGTTCCACATTTAATTGAGGCCTTAGAAGACGAAGACCGGTATGTACGAGCGCATTCGTTAGAAGCGCTATACTACATTGGTACTCCAGAAGCTTATAAAGCTGTCTTCCATCAGCTTCGCAACGCCCGTTGGTGTACGTCAACGTCGCCTGCTAGCACATTCTAAACGCTTCACAAATATCCATGCTGTATCGTACAGACAAAGTCGACCTAGACTTTGTCTGTTTTTCTGATGTAGATGTGCCGGTCAAAACCATGCGCTTTGGCGAAGTATGGACGTGTTTTACAAAGCGATTTCTAAGAAGACTCAAAGTGAGCGCTCAACGATTCTTCATTGGTTTAAGAGGTATTTTCTTATAGATAGCTGCACATACTACGGCAAAACGGCAAGTGTGGTGATTTGACGAATGTTTGGAAGCATTGCTTTAGAGCTTGTCGTCGGGTATATTCTTCTGCTCAGCCTCACAAAATTTCTAGGAAAAACGCAGTTGAATCAGATTACTGCGTTTGACTTTATTGCGGTTGTCGTCCTAGGTGAGCTCATTGGGAATGGTTTATATGATGAGAACATTCATGTTGGGCATCTCGTTTATGCTACTGTAATCTGGGGTGCGCTGTCCTTCATTTCTGAATGGGCTACGCAAAAGTGGAAAAAGACACGGTCCTTTTTGGAAGGGAATCCATCGATCGTCGTTCGCAACGGTGAGGTACAGCAAGATGAAATGACTAAAAACCGATTGGACATAAATCAGTTGCGCCAATTGTTGCGAGCAAAGGATATTTTCACGCTTCGTGACGTCGCCTATGCCATATTGGAAGCGGATGGGTCTATAACAGTCATGAAAGAGCCGCCAAATAGCAATATGCCTTCACCTGTGCTACCAGTCACCTTAGTGACTGACGGGGAATTAATTACGGATAATTTAAAGGAAGCAGGCATATCGGAAGACACATTAATCGGTGCATTAAAACAGCACGGTGTGGAAGATTACAAAGATGTCTTATTTGCCGAATGGAAGGCGGACGCATCTCCGCCCTTGCACCTTAATTTAAAGCAACCATAAGGAATGCCCTACTTTTTTTAGATGAACGTAAAAAAAATAAATCTTGGGCATGATAGAAAAAGGCCTGGAATAAAGCGGCCAGATTCAACAGTAAAAGGAGGGAAGCGAAATGAAATCAAATTGGTTAACAAAAGTTGGAGCACTTACATTTGCCGCTGTGGTTGCAACTGCATGTGGAGGAGCAACAGATGATAACCCTCCAGCTGAAGACAATATGCAGCAAGACGAGAACGATATGCAGCAAGATGAGGAACAAATGAACGAAGATGAAGAGCAGATGAACGAGGACGAGCAACAAATGAATGAAGATGAGCAGGAAATGGATGAAGAAGAAAGTCAATAAAGATGACATGAATGCCATCTTTTCTATGAATCACTAGGTGAGTAATCATCTGGTGATTTTTTTATCAACCTTCACGAAATTTTGAGGCGTATTAAGATCATATGTCCTGTTCACTTTGATGGAGGCGCAGTAAAATACAAGGAGGATTACATATCGCAAGAGGAGGGTTTTCGAATGACGACCGTATTTTTCTATGATGAAACGTTCCCATATGAAGGTGTTCGTCCTCCTGAGACGACAATAACCCAGTGGCAGAGAGCAGGTAAAGTGTGCAATGCTGAAGGTTTATCTGAAGCACTGTCAGCAGCAGATGTGCTCGTGATGACGCATGGCGCTTACTTTCCGAAAAGTGCCTGGGGAGCAATTAAAGCTCATGTACGTGCAGGAAAAGGGCTTGTGCACGTTGGCGGTGCGCCGTTTAAGCGTCCTGTCGTTCGAGAAAATGACCAATGGACAGTAGAGAGAGAACAGACAGGTTATCACCAAGAGCTTAATATTCAAGAAGCACACGTCGTGAATTCTAAGCCGGTCGAGCAATTAAAGGATCACCCGGATTGGCCGCAATTGTCAGGCTTAGCACACGGCCTTACGGTGGAGCAGACGTATAACTTCACACTGCATGTGACGCATTCAGAGGACTTGCCCGATGAGATGGGTTCCGGTGGACCGATGGATGCTCACATTTACGCACTCGTTCAAGGTTTTTCTAAAGACGACCGCTTCGTTTCTGCACCAGTCGTTATGTTAGAAAACACGAAGGGTGATTTTTCAGGAAGTCGCTGGATTTTTATTAATCAGACAGTGACAGATCGCTTTTGGGATCAGGAAAAGGATATATTGGTTCAACAGCTTGTACCGATGGCAGCCCATGGCGTCACAGAGTTCTGGCTGAAACCAAATTATGCAAGTTACTACGAAGGCGAGCAGCCACGTCTAACCTTGCAGCTGCAAAACCTTCATCGTCAAGCGGAAGAGACAGAGTGGACAATTGCGATTCATGTATTTTCAGAAGATGGCGTACACGATTGGAAAACAACCTACACGACGATGGTTGATCGGGATATCGTGTACGATTCTATAGCTGTACCTGTAGACATACAACCTGGGTATTATCAGGTCGTTGCGACCGCGACATCATCAAGAGGAGATCGTCGCACGTTGCACCAAGGTTTTTGGGGCTATGACCAAGCCTTGCTGGAAGAAGGAACACCATTAGAGACAGAACGTGATTATTTTGTTAAAGATGGCAAGCCATTCCCGATCGTTGGAATGACTTATATGACTTCTGACGTGGCGAGAAAGTTTCTCTTCCTGCCTAATGTATCTGCATGGGACAAAGATATGGCTCAAATGAGTAACGCTGGAATTAATTACATTCGAACGGGGTTTTGGACTGCGTGGCGAACGGCAATGTTTACCGACGGTCATGCCTCAGAGGAAACATTGCGTGCCCTTGATGCCTTTTTACTGACAGCGAAAAAGCATCAACTTGAAGTGACAGTTAACTTCTTTTCATTTACACCTGAAACGTGGGAAGGGGAAAATCCGTATCTAGATCCGCGCAGTGTCGAAGCGCAAAAACGATTCATTCGTTCGATGGTGTTGCGTCACCGGACGTCGACCCACGTAGAATGGGATTTAATTAATGAACCAACGATGTTTGATCCGAAGCGTATCTTTGCGGGACCACGCTCTTCACATGATCGTTTTGAAAAGGCAGCCTATATCGAGTGGCTGAAAGAGCGTCATGACACGATTGAAGTTCTCCAGGAACGCTGGAATATGACGCCTGAACAACTGCCAAGCTTTGAGGCCGTACAGCTACCAGAGCCAAGTGACATCAACTTCTTAACGACGAGCATTCTCCCGAAAAAGGGTGGACAGTGGCTTGACTATACGCTATTTACAATGGAGATGCACAATCGGTGGGCGAGTGAACTAACCGCAGCGATTAAAGAGGCTGTTCCTCATCAGCTTGTTACCGTCGGACAGGATGAAGGATTAGGTGCTCAACGTCCGTCACCTTTCTTCTACGCCAAAGCGGTCGATTACACATCTGTGCATTCATGGTGGTTCCTCGATCATCTCGTCTGGGATTCTGTGTTTACGAAAGCACCTGATAAGCCCAACCTCGTGCAAGAGACGGGCATTATGTATGTGGAACGCCCTGATGGACGCGCAAAGCGTTCCGAAGAAGAGCTACGCAATATTTTAGAAAGAAAATATGCCCTTGCTTTCGGAACAGGGAACGCGGGAGCCGTGCAATGGCTATGGAACGTAAACCATTATATGAACAATGTGAACGAATCCAACATCGGTGCTGTTCGTTCCGATGGCAGTGAGAAGCCTGAGGCAAATGTCTCCTATGATTTTGGCTCCTTCATCGGACAGGTGAAGCATCTGTTCCGGGATCGTGCTTTAGAAGATGTTGCAGTCATCTATCCATACAGCAACGATTTTTCAAATCGCCCAGTGATCCCAATGGCAACAAAGAAATTAACGCGCATCCTGACCTATGATCTGCGAATTCCTTTCCGTGCTTTCGGTGAATATGACCTCGAAGAACTGGAGAAACAACCGCCAAAGGTCATTTTTGTTCCAAGCAGTCATAACTTTAGCGATCAAGCCTTTGCTAAGTTAATGGCACATGCAGAAAAGCATGGAACCGTCATTTTATGGACAGGGCCATTGAATATCGATGCGTATTGGTGGCCGAACAATCGTGGCGAAGCATTGGTAGGCAAAGCAGAACGCGCGAATGTTCGTCGTCACGAGCGCTTGTTGCTGGAGGAGACGACGTACGATATCGCATTTTTAGAAGATCAATCGACCAATCTAAATATGATTGGCAAGCTGGAAAAAGAAATAACAGCGGAAACCCAGCTTCCAGAAGGTGTAGCGCCAATTATTAAACCTGTAGGCAAAGGAAAGCTCATCTGGTGCCCATTGCCTGTCGAGCTTAATCTTCATGATGAGCCGATTAAAAAGCTCTACTCTCTCGTCCTTGAAGAAGCTCGTGTCACTGGTGATTTGCGCTGGTTGTCTGGCGACACACCAGGGATCTACGGACGTCGTCAGGTTTTCCCAGAAGGAGAGTTGCTCGTCTTTGTCTCAGAAGATGCAGAAACGACAAATGTCCGTATTCAGCACCCAGAAAGCGGAAAAACTTACTCGTTTGAAGTAGAGAGTGAGCGGACGGTCATGTTTGCCCTTGATCTTGAAGGCAATGTCACAGCGGTTTACAGACCAGACGAAGTGAATATTCATGTAACTGAATAGACAAGATAAAGAGACACCTAGGCGCTTTGCGTTTAGGTGTCTCAGTGTGTATTGGAAGCAAGTGAGAGCGGATACGTCTATACACTATACACCATAGTGTCTTGAGACGGTTTACGAGTTCCTGTCACTTTGCTACACTAAAAAATTAGTGCAACTAACTCAGGCAAGAAAGGAGCATTCAATTGAAAAAATGGGTTAATCTTATCATTTCACTGCTTGCAATTCTCATGATAACAGCGTGCGGAGCACCCGAAGAAAATACAGAAGCACCGAATGAAGAAGCACCAGCAGAGGAAAGTCAGTCAGAAGGAACTCCTGCAGAAGAGGATGATCAGGCAGGGTTAACAGAAGAAGAAAGTCCTTCAGAGGAAGGACAGTCTGCGTCTGAGACAGAAACAGATTTCAGCGATTTTTTAACGAGGATCGAAAATGACGGTATAGTCGGTTCTTGTGAAACACCACTTGATGGTGCTGTAAAAAAAGCAGCATTTATCGAAGAGCGTGGTGAGCCGACGGAGAGAAACAGCTTAGGCGGCTCGGAGGAATTGGTTTATGAAGCAGACATGTGCAGCTATACCTTCAGCATTCACGACGATACAATGACAACGATCACGTGGGTGCCACAAGGTGCGACGAAGACCGATGTGACAGACGCTTTAGGCGAAAAAGAGGTAGAGAGGTCAGAAACCACTGGGCAAAACTTTATGCTCTACACAACAACAGACCATCTTGTTTACGTCTATCTCACGGAAGACGAGGAGAAGGTAGACAGCATTTTCGTTAAAATCATGATGGACGAAGAGCGGTCGCAATACACGCCTGATACAGCATAGATCAGTCATTCTTTTTCTTGAAAGTTTAACTGTGCTTTGGATTCAAAGGATAAATATCGTCAGCGCATCAGCATCACGCAAGATACTTAATGCACCATGTGTAGAAGGGAATACAGCCATGGCGTTACAATGGAAAATTTGCTCGTTTGAAGAGCTCACATTAGACGAACTGTACGAAATCCTCAAGCTGCGGGTAGATGTGTTCATCGTAGAGCAAGAGAGTCTGTATAAAGATATTGATGGGAAAGACAAAGACACGTGGCACCTCACTGTGATAAGTCAAGGCAAGCTACTCGCTTATGCACGACTTTTTCCTGCCAATATTGATCGGGAAGCCCAGATCGGCAGAGTCATAGTTGCGAAGGAAGCACGTTCATTAGGTGTAGGTCGCGAGCTCATGACACGCGCCGTCCGTTGGCTTGACGAGCACGAGCAACAGCCACGCATTCGCATATCTGCCCAAGCTCATTTACAGCGTTTTTACAATCATTTCGGTTTCGTGACAACATCAGACGCCTATGACGAGGACGGCATCCCCCATGTAGAAATGATTCGTGAAGCGCCGTAATATAAGCAAAAGCACCTGTCTCTCGTGCCTTTAATGGCATGACAGATTAAGGTGCTTTTTGCTGTACAGCGCCAGCATAATCAGCTGTTTTTCTCCGCCATGCATATTTCATTAATAAGTGGAAAAACTTTGTATGGTTATGAAATGGAGGGAAACAGATGAAGCATCAGCAAAAGCAAACGAAGCAAGAGAAAGATACGCTAACGAATCGGCAAGGCCACCCAGTGACCAATAACCAAAGCGTCCGAACAGTTGGTAACCGCGGGCCTACGACTTTAGAGAACTATGATTTCCTAGAAAAAATAAGCCACTTTGATCGTGAGCGAATCCCGGAAAGGGTTGTCCATGCGCGTGGTGCAGGAGCCCACGGTTATTTTCAATCTTACGGAACCGTTGACGGAGAGCCGATTTCTAAGTATACGAGGGCGAGCGTATTTACAAATACAGACATCAAGACGCCGGTGTTTGTTCGTTTTTCAACGGTCGTTCATGGTGGACATTCGCCGGAAACTTTGCGTGATCCGAGAGGCTTTGCTGTAAAATTTTATACAGAAGACGGCAATTGGGATTTAGTCGGGAACAACTTGAAAATCTTTTTTATCCGCGATCCGCTCAAGTTCCCGGATATGGTTCATTCGTTTAAGCCAGACCCTGTCACAAACGTAACTGATCCTGAACGCATGTTTGACTTTCTATGTCAATCTCCTGAATCAGCTCATATGGTGACCTTTTTATTTTCGCCGTGGGGAATTCCGGCAAATTATCGGCAGATGCAAGGATCAGGTGTTCATGCGTATAAATGGGTGAATGAAGAAGGGAAGGCTGTCCTCGTTAAGTATCATTGGGAGCCTGTTCAAGGCATTAAAACCTCACTCAAGAGGAAGCTGACCGCATTCAGATGACGAATACGACTCACGCCACGCAAGATTTATACGAAGCGATCGACAATGGAGACTATCCGGAGTGGGAGCTGTACGTACAGATCATGGAAGATGGAGAGCATACTGAATTAGATTTTGATCCCCTTGACCCGACAAAGCTATGGTATAAGGAAGATTATCCGTGGCATAAGGTCGGAAGAATGACGCTCAATAAAAATCCAGATAACTATTTTGCTGAAGTGGAGCAAGCCGCATTTGGCACAGGTGTCATAGTGGATGGCCTTGATTTTTCTGATGACAAGCTCTTACAAGGACGTACATACTCTTATTCGGACACTCAACGTTACCGTGTCGGCTCAAATTACTTGCAGCTACCGATTAATGCTGCAAAGAAACATGTTGCAACCAGCCAGCAAGGCGGACAAATGGATTTTCGTACGGATTATGATGAGCAGCCCAACCCTCACGTCAATTACGAGCCTTCACTCATCGGTGGATTAAAAGAAGCAAAAAACCCTGGACAAGAACATAAGCCCTATGTAGAAGGTCATTTAAAAAGAGAAATTATTTCGCGCCAAAATAATTTCGGGCAAGCCGGTGAAACATATCGGCGGTTGAGTGACTGGGAACGCGATGAGTTAATAACAAACCTAGTCAGCACATTATCGACGTGCCGTAAGGAAGTCCAAGATGAAATGGTGAATATTTTTACACAATGTGACGAAGAGTACGGCACGAGAGTAAGACAAGGCTTGGACGAAGCGGGGACGAACAATGATACACCAATGGAAAAGACCGTTAAACGAGCTCAGCAGATGGGGCAGCCGTCTGATCCTTATTAAGGCGCAAAAAAGAGGCACTGGTATCGGTGCCTCTTTTTCAATTCAGTTAAGAAACTTGACGTTTTGGAAACAAGCTATAGGCCATATAGTACAGTGCAGTAACACCGATCAGACTAGCGGACACGATGAGCGCTCCGGTGATCGACCACATGTTAGCAATGACGCCACCAATCACTGGGCCAATCATCACGCTCGCCCCTTGCACGCTGTTAATGACTCCCCAGCCCTCCTGGCGCATCGACGGATGGACAAACGCAGCCATAAAGGCATTCCAAGCGGGCAAGAACGTCGCATAACCCAGCCCGAGTAGACAAGCGTCCAGAAAAATCATCCAGCCGCCAGGGGTGTTTGTAAAGAGAATAATACTGATTGAACAAAGGGCAAATCCAATGATCACAGGCGGAAGATGTCCTACTTTGTCAGCTAATTTGCCAAGCGGAATAAGTCCTAAAAGCGCCGCGATGCCTCCGACGCCGAGTGCAAGGCCAAATTGTTGATTAGAAAGAAACAGTTTTGCAAATAAAGGCAGCAGCGTGACGAGCATGCCACTGGCAATGCCTGTGAGAACAATGCCGGGCAAGAGGACTTTGCCACGTTTGCCAAAGGCAATGAAAGCTTTCACTTTTCCTTTAAACCCTCTAACCGAAGGCTCTTCAGTTGTTATTCCTTTTTCTGGAGCGGACACAGTGGTCATTAAAATCCAGCCGAGTGCGACCATGCCGGTCATCATCCAGAAGACCGAAGCATATGACAGATCAAGCAATAAATTGCTGGCAACTGCACCTGCAGCGAGACCAGCCATCCAGAAGCTGTATAAAAACGCCATCCGGCGCCCGCGCTCCTCTCCAGAAGCTTTACAAAGTGCAATAATCCAGACTGGAACAATGCCAATACCGATCAACGCGCTTCCGATGAGCATTGCCCAAATCTCACCCGTTTTGGCTAAAAATAACCCAACGAGCGCGAGAAAGAATCCGACATTTGACGTCAGTTTTTCTTTGAAAAGGCGCATGATCGGACCCATCACAGCATTTGCTCCGGCGTCCGAGAAAAAATGGACTGTGACAGCCGTGCTTGCAGCAATGACAGCAGCCCCTCCGACCGCAACATTAGGCAAATAGCCAACTAAAAATGCTGAGCGAACGAATTCAACGAGAAACATAATGAAGGCGAGACGCTTAAATCCGTTCATTATGGCATCAACACGCGTTCAAGCTCGAGCGGCTTCGTATTTTCTTTTTTTCACCAAGTGCATAAAGAATATCATTGGAGATGGTTTGCCCTGACGCTGGACAATGCAAGTTTGCCATGTTGGCTTGAAGCTTAGCACGGTAAGCTTCATCTGACAAAATCCGTTGCGTTGCTGCAATCATGTCATCAATATGGTCGACTTGAACTGCCGCTTCCTCTGCATGGAAGAATTCTGCATTTTCCCGTTCCTGACCGGGAACGGCTTTATACAAAACGAGTGGAAGGCGAACATTGATGGCTTCAGTTAACGTAATACCGCCAGGCTTTGTCACCATCACTTCCGCAATTTTCATCAGGTCATCCATATAATTGACATAGCCAAGGACGATGATATTCGGATTGTTTTGATGTTCACGCTGCAATTTTTCTTTAAGCTTACGATTATGTCCACATACAATCACAAGCTGGCTGTTTTCATAGCCAGATAACTTTTGTGCAATCCGGTCTGTATGCTTTAAGACGCCATGGGCACCAGCCATAATGACAACAATTTTCTTATCCGGATCAAACTTGTACTTTTTACATAACAGATGATGGTCACTGTTTTCTTCAAAGCTTGGCATCACAGGAATGCCGCTAACCTTGATTCTCGAGC
>NZ_JAALFC010000061.1 GCF_011058155.1 Litoribacterium kuwaitense
CCCAAAAGGAGTGTATGTATTTTTTTAGGTGTTGGCAAGCGGCTTTTTTTATTGCATAAATTAACTGCCGTTCATTACGTTTTTATTGTGCCATAAACAGGTTGTCCAAACAAGCTCTAAAGACATTTCGTTCAATGCGACCAAATCCATTAATTCCAACTCTTACCGTCATCTACTTACCTCCATTTAATATCAAATTTTATCAATATCTATACTAACCTATAAATCTTCCTATTTCAAAATTTTAAGAGCATTCCATTTTTTATGTTAACTTTGGCTGTTTGGTTAATTATCCCCGCGATATACCCTTTAGGAATTATACTTACATCATGTGACTCCCTTATAGCGATCGTCCGTAACCAATTTTGTTTACTCAAGAGTTCTTCTTATGTTCTGCGTGTTCATTTCTATTCCGATCAACACTTACAGTAACTAAATTCAATGTGCACATTCAAAAAACTAATTTTGCACATAGGAAGCAATATCTACACGGCGCAAAGGCATTGGAGGAGCGACTGTTTTTATGGCGGAAAGCAAAGAGTAAAAATGTTCTTTATTGCATGATAGATGTGAAAAAAGAGAGCCGTCGTTCTTTTATTCGACGGTGTGTATGGTAAGGAGAACGCAATCCCAGCTGTGAATTCTTGCAAGTTATGGTTGACTTATCCAGTTGGTTAGACTAATATTACAACATTAGCAAATTTTAGAATAATAAAATATATGTATCGAATTGTTATTTTAGGCAATAGATTTTAATTTTTGAGAAACTTAAGTGATTTTCACCTTAACTGCAGTGATCGATCACAGAGATTTTTTTTACTAGCTATAGATAAAGTGATTTAAAGGAGCCCTAGCAGGGAGTTTAGGGGGAAGGAAAAATATGAACATAATTGAAGTTGAGCATTTAAGAAAATATTACAAAACGTATAAACGATTTCCGGGTCTTGTAGGGGCATTCAAAACGTTGTTTACTAGAGAGTTTGACACGACCAAAGGGGTAGATGACATTTCTTTTACGATTAAACAAGGCGAATCGGTAGGATATCTGGGGCCAAACGGAGCGGGAAAGTCGACGATGATTAAAATGTTGACAGGAATTTTAGTGCCGACGTCTGGACAGGTCACAGTAAATGGACTTGTTCCTTTTCAAAACAGAAAAAAGCTAGCAAAAAATATTGGTGTTGTTTTTGGGCAGAGAAGTCAGTTGTGGTGGGACATTCCTGTCGTCGATTCTTTTGAACTGCATAAATATATTTATAAAATCTCAGAAACAGACTATCAAAAGCGTTTGAATATTTACATAGATATGCTTGATATGAGTTCTTTTATGAATAAAGCGGTACGGCAGTTAAGCTTGGGTCAACGGATGAGAGCGGAGATTGCGCTCGCGTTAATTCATGATCCTCAGTTGCTTTTTCTTGATGAACCTACGATTGGTCTGGATGTTGTTGGAAAGCATAAAATACGCGAGTTTTTAGCTTATATTAACAAAGAAAAGAACACGACCATTATTTTAACAACGCACGATTTGAAAGATATTGAAGAAGTCTGTTCCAGGATTATGATCGTTAATCAAGGTAAAAGTCATTATGATGGGCCAGTCGATCAATTGAGTCGTCAAATTACATTAAAGAAAAAAGTAACCATTGAATTTGTCGATAACCCAGGTGAAATCCATATTCCTAAGGCGTCTCTTATCAGAGATGAAGGTTCAAGAAAAATTTTAGAATTTGAAGAAGGTGTCGATATCATTAAAGCTATAAATGGTATCTCTGGACAACATTTAATTAAGGATATTTCTATTGAAAGTGCTGATATTGAGGAAGTCATAAGGTTATATTTCAATCAAATTAGCGAAAAGGCAATGTAGAGAGTGTGAGTGAAGATGGTACCGTACATAGGTTTTTGAAAAATCATTTGTGAAGAATATGGCTTATCGATCAGAAGTATGGTTAAGAATCGCGGGAAATATTTTCGTCATTTTTATCCAAGTATCGATATGGAAAGCATTGCTAGGGGTAGGTGCTTCGAGCGGAGTGACCCTTGAAGAAATGATTACGTATTCAATTGTCACGACGGCATCAATGACGATTTTAATGACGAACGTATTTCAGCCGGTAAGTGAAAAATTGAAAACTGGTGGAATTAGTGTTGATTTGCAAAAACCGATTAGTTATCCATTGCAGCTGTTTGCAGATCAAACAGGTCTAGCATTATTTAATACGCTATTTAATGTCATTCCTTCGATTATCATCGCGGCCATTATTTTTGGGATTCAGCTACCCGAAATGAGTGATCTATTTCCATTTGTTGTTAGTCTTTTGATTGCTATTGTGATTTCTTTCTTATTAGGCTATTTAATCGCACTTATTTCTTTTTGGATGCTTACGACGTTTGCTTTAAGCTGGACATTGAACGCGCTTATTACCGTTTTTTCGGGTTCATTTGTACCGTTATGGTTTTTTAGTTCTTTTTGGTTGAATATTGCTAATCTATTGCCCTTTCAATACCTTGGCTTCATCCCAACATCGATGTATCTTGGCAGAATAGAGGACGACCTTGCCGTATTGGCACTGGGGTGTTTCTGGGTCCTGCTATTATTGGCAATCAATATGGTTCTTTGGAAATTTGCAGTTAAGCGGCTCGTCGTGCAAGGCGGATAAAAAGGATGTGATATTTTGTCTATTACGCTGTTTTATCGGTATATCTTAACCATTTTTAAAGTCAGGATGGAATATCGAGTCGATTTTATTTTAGGCGCATTCGGTCAGATTTTTGGGTATGCAGCGAATTTTTTAGTCGTCTGGATCTTACTGCAAGAATTTAAGGTGATTGATGGTTGGCTGTGGCCGGAAATGGCACTCTTAATCAGTTTAAGCATTTTAACTTATGCATTAGGGTCAACTTTTTTCTACACACCGATGACAAGCATTGATCAAATCATCATCAATGGAGATTTTGATAAATATCTCATTAAGCCGCTGAACCCATTAATGAATTTGGTGGCTAGTATGTTTAACTATGGCTATATTGCTCACCTGATCATTTCAGTCAGTGTATTAATTTGGTCTATGACGCAATTGTCAATTCAATGGGATGCGGTCAAGTTGATTTATTTAATGTTGTGCATTATTAGTGGTGCCTTTCTTCAAGCAGCCTTTTTCGTCATCATTGGTTCATTAAGCTTTAAATTTCTCAGAGTAAGTTATTTGTTCAGCTTATTATTTAAAGTTAAAGATTTTGTAAACTACCCGCTATCGATCTATTTTTCCTGGATTCAAGTCGCCCTTACTTGGATCATTCCTTTAGCGTTCATCAATTACTACCCAAGTCTGTTTATTCTTGATAAAGACATCTCGCCTTTCTTTATCGTAATCACACCATTGGTCGGTCCGTTGTTCTTTTTGTTGTCACTCGTCATTTGGTCAAGATTTTTGAATCAGTATCAGGGGACGGGGAGTTGATAGTGGTTGAATGCAGTTGGAAGTTTAAGGAGACTATGAACGCAAAAAACTCATTTGAGAAAAAAGCTGAAACAAATATTTAAGTTCATTTATGCAAGCAATTTAACAGCAATGAGGGTATGCAAAGAAGCATTCATGGAACTTAAAAACTGAATTGGTAGAACACCACTTTTATTTGCTTTAATTATAAATCATTCCCTCGATCCAGTAATCATTGCAGGGGAGCCGTTTCGGCCTTCAGATGTTAAACCGTTATTCTTGAGGATTTTAACACCGATATTCGAAGCATCTGAGGTCAATAAATAATTTACAGGCTATTGACAATTGAATTCTACATTGTGTAGACTTATGTATGTAGACATGTTGTAGGTTAATAAGGAGAAATTTAATGTGAGACATAAAATTCAGCATTTATCTGAGACTGAGAAAATCATAATGAACTTCATTTGGAAAGCTAAGCGGTCTGTAACAACAAAAGAATTAATGGATCAACTCCCAGAAGCTAGAAATTGGAAGAGAAATACAACCATTACATTCTTGTCGCGTTTAAAAGAGAAAGGTTTTCTTACGGCGACTCGCATCAGCAAAGCGAACCATTATGCAGCTTGCATTACAGAGGCGGAATATTTGGACTTTGAAACAAAGCAGTTTATTAGTGATATCCATAACGGGTCTGCATTTGGTCTGGTAAATACACTGATTGATAATAAGGATTTATCTAAGGAGGATATTGAATTACTTATGAAGCGATTGGAGGATAGCTAATGAGGCTTGTTCTTCTAGATATTTACCAGCAATTATTTCTAATGTCTGTAATCACCGGAATGTTTTATTTAATGCTAAAGGTATTTCAAAAAAAGACAAATAGATCTATGAGTGCAAGATGGCATTACTATACAAGTGTATTTGTCTATTTATTTCTGGTTCTTCCTTATCATAAAGTGCTATCTCTATTCTTACCAGAGTACAAGCTTTCATTTTGGTCCAACTTGCCCAATGGTTCTATATCAACAATCCTATATAATAATCTGAAATTCGAAACAGTTTTGATTGAGGGAAGAAATCCTTTGTTTTTTTATTTTAGCTTTTTTCCCTATGTCTTGTTATTAGGATCTATAGTATTTATTACAGTCGCTCTAATTAAAAACTATCATTTTCATAAGCGGGTTATACAGATGTGTACGTTAATTACTAACAAGGAAACTCTTGAAATATTAGAAAAGTGCAAAAGAGAAAAAGAGGTAAAATCTGAAATTTTAGTATTTCAATCGCCATTTGTATCAACACCGTTTTTATATGGTCTTATTAAGCCGCGCATTGTTTTGCCGAGTGTTGATCTTAATTCGGAGGAGTTACAATTTGTATTTTCCCATGAATTGATACATTGGAAGCGACGTGATTCTTGGTTAAAGCTACTAATGTTGTTAATTCATTCTTTACATTGGTTTAATCCGCTTGTTTATAAATTGAGAATTGAGATTGATCGCTTTTGTGAGCTTTCTTGCGATGAAAGCGTAACTTTAATGATGAATAAAAATGAAAGGGGGAGATATTGTAAATTACTTTTAAGGGTACTATGGATTGTAGCCGACAATCAAAGCAAAATTTATTCAGCATTAAGTAGTGACAGTTTGAAGCATCTTGAAAGGAGGTTAGATATGATTATGAGATCTAGGTACAAAAAAAGCGTCATTCACAGCTTGCTATTGGTTTAACGATTTTTTCTGTATTATTAGGTTCTGTTACAGTACATGCCACAATGATGAATCAGCCCAACACACGTGAAGTGATACATATTCCAATGGAAGGTGAGAAAAGATCCTCTGCACCTAGCAAATTTGAAACTGATTCATTTTCGGATTTTACAGAATCCAATATAGAGCATCAACCTGTTGAAGGAGAACAATCAACTTCGGCGCCAAGTGGATAAAATATACACGGCTTGAGAGCATTCATCAACGAGGGGAAAATCTAATAAGAGTGATTGGAATTGCCTCATTAATGGTATTGGCTTGATAGCACAGTGTCAGCAGTGCTACTATACATCATAAGCTGAGACATGAAAAACAGAGAGCGCGTGATAGGATGTTTTTAGCAGTAGATCTGGAAATGTTTTTGGAGCATCAATTTGAAGCCTAAATGACGAGTGTTTTATCTTTAACTGTATCACTTTTTTTAGTATCAACGACTCAGTGTTCCTGTTGTAGGTCCACTATAAAGGTAAGTGGTGGGCGTAGTTTACGCACAGCATTGGTCATAGACCTGTTACTTCAATGGAAGCACTTCTGTCTATGTTAAAAACCTTGCTCTTTTATAAGCTCCATTGGTATCCATAGCAATTGACCAGGGGGAATTTAACCTCCCTTCTACTCCCTCACTCCAAAAACCCCAATACATAAACCTGCCGTGGTCTGCCCCGTGTCGTCGTCTTTTCCACCCCGGCTGTCTGGACGAGGTCGGCGTCGAGCCAGCGGAGGAGGATGCGGTGGGTGCTGCGAAGGGTGACACCGAGGACGTCGGCGAGTTCCGTGGCGGTGTAATGGGTTTTGTCGAAGCGGGCGACTTGGGCCATGAGTTTTTGCATATGGACGGCGTTCATGCCGGCGGCTTCGGCTTTTTTTAGCAATCCTTCGTCGGTGACGGCGGTTGGGTAGACGAGGGGGGCGGCGGTGTCGACGGGGCCGACGATGCGTTTGTCCTCGGTGACGATGAAGCATTGGTGGCCGCCTTCGTCGTTGGCTTGCCGAAGGGCGATGCGGGCGTGTGCGCCGGCTTCATTGGCGGTTTGGCCAAAGCCGACGCCGACGGACAGGGTGAAGCCGAAGGCGTGTTTGACGTCTTCAAGGAGTGGCATGGATTTGTAGCCGTGGGTGACGCGTTCAAACACGCCTCTTGTCGTAAAGAAGATGTATTCTTCGCCGTTGTTGGCTAAATGGCCTTCGAGCTCGTTGACGTAATCGAGCAGTGTACGGTGCACGTCGAGCTTCAGCCGGGCGATGTCGTGCTCGGAGGTCATATGCTTGATCGATTGCTGGAATTGGTGAATTCTCATGAGTCCGACGACGACCTGGCTTTCCCGGTGTCGTCTTTTTTCTGTCGACAGCAGGGCGCGTTCCAAGGCACCGACATAGTCTTGGTGGGTCGGTGTGATCCATTGGCAATGAAGCTTTTGCGCGAGCAAAGCGTCGGCGACTTCTTTCACGCCGGTCAAGGCGACAGCGTCACGGTTGTTTTTTGGCAGGTGTGATGAAATTGGATGATGTCGTTTACAGGTGCGGTGCTGTCTCCTTGATAAACATGAACGTCGGGGAGCGACTGTTGTAATTCGCCGTACACGTCTTGGACAGATGCGTCGGTGAGTGAATCGATCGACAATGCTGCTGGTTTTCCGGTCGTATACACGTGAAACAATGCTTTATACAGTCCACCGCCGCGAAAGGGGACGTAATGGAGCGGGATTGGATACGTTTTGTGTGCTGTGCCTTTGGCGTACGTGCGATATTCGGTAAAAAGCAGTACCTCGACGTCGGGGAGGCGCTTGGCGATGATTTCTTCTAGGGTGAGGTCCGCGTCAATATGATCAATGAGTGGAACGAAGGAAGGGAACAGCTTGAGCGCCCGCTGGCAGGCGCGGACCAATGGGGGTGTACCGATCACACCGATGTGGATAGGTTTTGTATTTATTTTACAATTTCGCGACATTTTTGTTCAACTTCCTTTCCTTCCGTTAGTTTACTTGAGCCATTTGGCAAGGTTCGCTTTGACGAAATCATCGTCGTGCAAGTGTGGGTATGCGGCGTAAATGCGGTCGATGTCTTCTGTCTGCCCTGGAGACAAGGTTTCGCCACGGTTTAAGCACCACGTGCCCTCAAGTAACCCTTGTCTTCGTAGTACTTCGTGAATGCCTGGGATACATCCTGCAAAGCCGTGGGCTGGGTCAAAGAATGCGGCGTTACTGTCGGTGACTTCAATACCGCGCGTGAGAAGCTCTGGTATGCGGGAAGGGTCTTCCGTGCGCGCGATTTTGATTTCCTCTAGTAGCGAAACGGCTGTCTTCGTCCAGACCGCCCAATGCCCGAGCAAGCCGCCGACGATTGGTTTTTGGACGATGCCTTCATCGGTTTGAAAACGATACGTCGTTAACAAGTCGGCAACGATGTTGTCGTCGTTTCCGGTATAAAGCGCGATTTTCTCCTTGCGTGGTGAATGACAGACGGCTCTGACGACATCAAGAGTTTGGTAGCGGTTAAAGGGTGCGAGCTTGATCGCTTCAACGCCGTCGATGTCGGCGAATTGGCGCCAAAAATCGTAGCTGAACACACGACCGCCGACAGACGGTTGTAAGTAAAAGCCAAAGATCGGCAGAATAGCGGCGACTTTTTCGATGCGCTTGAGTACCTCTTTTTTGGTGGCATCGGCAGGTTTGCTCATAGCGACGAGCCCAAGGTCATAACCGAGCGTGGCGGCTGTTTTTGCTTCTTGAACAGCCTGCTCGTCATCTCCGCAAATGCCGGCAATTTTTAAAAAAGCTTGATCGCTGTGTGCTTCGATTTCCTCTGCAGCTAAACGAAGGACGGTTTCAAATAGATTATGTTCGGGCTGGCGAATCTCAAACTGGGTCGTATGAACGCCGACTGCAACACCGCCGGCTCCAGCGTCGATATAGTATCGCATCAGTGCCCGTTGCCTTTGTTCATCAAGCTTCAATTGAGCATTTAACGCTAAGGGATGTGCTGGAATGACCGTCCCTTCATGTAATCGCCGCTTTTTCTCTTGCGTAAGCTTTCTCACGATTAAAACCTCCCTGCGCGTTCTTGAAAATGCGTCGGCTTGTTGCTTGTTTCCCCGCCTGACTTGACCCAATCTGCTGTCCATTCGATCATTTGCCTAAGCGGCACTTGCGGGTAACCAAACAGCCGGTGTATTTCTGAGGAGTTACTTAATAAGGCGGTGTCTTTTTCTGCGCCAATCAACACCGGTTCTTTCGCAAAAAGCGCGCCAAATTCTTCAGCGAGCCAGCGGATGGAGACGGTTTCTGGACCGCTCGCATTTAAGATGCGTGGTGGGGTGTCACAAACGGTTAAACAGCGGAGGGCATATTCGTTGGCGTCGCCTTGCCAAATGACGTTGACATGGCCTGTATCAAGCTGGATGGGTTTCTCTCCCATTACCATTTGGGCGATCTCTAGTAAAATGCCGTACCGCATGTCAATGGCATAATTTAAGCGAAAGTGAACCATCGGAATGTCATACTTGCGGGAAAAATGCTCGAAAATGCGCTCCCGCCCAAGGCATGACTGGGCGTATTCTCCGATCGGGTCCGTCGGGTCTTTTTCTGTTGCTCCCCCTTTGATAAGGGGCGTCAGTGGGTAGACATTACCGGTGGAAAAAGCGACAATTCGTGATTGGCGATAGCGCTTGGCGACAAGCACGGGAACAAACGTATTCATCGCCCAGCTAAAGTGCTCATTGCCGACTGTACCGAATTTGTTTCCCGCCATATAAATAATGTTTTTCGCTTCAGGAAGCTTGGCGATGTCGTCCTTATTTAACAAATCAGCTTTACATGTTTCGATGCCTTGCTGTTCAAGCTGCTGTTGTAATGTTCCTGAAGAAAAGCGGGACGCGGCCATCACTTTCCGCTGGACACCGCTGCGGTCGCTCGCCCGCTTGGCCATCCACGCGAGTGTCGGTCCCATTTTTCCACCAACCCCAAGAATCAGAATGTCGCCATCCAATTGTCTTAGATCGTCCGCGATTTTATCTGAAGGTTCGGACAATATATGTTCTAACTCCTCAATTGTTTTCATCAGGTGAAAAGCTCCTTCCATCAATCATTCGTTTTTATTATCGTAGAGCGCTTTTGAATTAAAGACAAGTCGATAAATTGTCTTTAATTACACGCGTCTTTTTTACGTGAATTAAGGACATAGTGTTTGTCTTCGCCTGTTAATTAAAAACGAAGTCTTGATGGCTTAAACAATCAATTATTGTAAAAAGTTCATTGACATCAAAGAAAGCCTTCATGTTTTAAAGTTATTTTTTTGTAAAAATGATATGAATTCAGCTAGGATTTCCTGAACTGCGTCTTCTCTATTCATTCCCTTCCAATTCGCAGCTTCATGAATATCTGCTTCAAATATCTTAATAATTCTTTCCAAACTATATTGATTTCCTTGTTGAGTTTCACTTATGAGCTGTTGCAGTTCAAGGTTTGATATAATTTTATTAACGCATTTTTTTCCATTTGTTTACCCACTGTTGTGACATTTTGAGTTCGAGCGCTACTTCTTTTTCAGTTGCTTGATCAAGGTAAATTCTTATCAACAAATAACGTTCTACGTGACAAGAAAGACTTTGAATAATTTCTCTTACAAATATAGAATTAAATATCCCGACGCTAGGGTCATAACTAAACGATAGATGATCTAAAGCATGACTATATTCGTTTCGAAATATTTTGCGTTGCCGGTATTGTAGTCTCCAAGCAATTCGTTTAATTTCAGTTTTGCAAATACATTTAATATTCTTACCCATAATAATCCCTCCCTTTACATATAAAGTAATAAATAACGTCTAAAAACCACATTTTTTTAAATTTAATGAGGGTGGTGGGTGGATATTAATTTTAGTAGATGTTATTTTGGGAAATATAAATTCTGGATGTAAAAAGCTTGAAGTGTCTAAGAGAAAAGCGTTGCTGGTAATTCGAAGACATCTTTAATAGAATGGGAATTTCCGAGTATATAATAAGTACACATTTAACATGTAACAATTTAATGATGGAGTAATTTTAGAGGGGATTGTCTTGTCTTAATAATTCTTGACGTTTTGCTAAACGTAATCTTATAAATTAAAATTAATTTAGCGTGGTGAGTAATCAATTGAAATATTTGTTATGTGCCATAGGTCTTCTATTTGGTGTAATCAGTTCAATTGTTGTTGCATATCACTTTAATCTATTTGTTCAAATTCTAGCTGGGGGTGGCATGTCCGTTTTTGGCCCCCACTGGGTATACCTTGCCGTAATTGTTCCTTTTTCGATAAACTTTGTTGTGCTTGGCGCATATTTTAATCAACTCAGAGAATTATCATTAAAAAAATTAGCAATTATTAGTTTAATAAGTGCGTTTTTAGTTACATTATACAGCGGAACTATTGGTGCGATTTTTGGTGTTGCTATTGTAAGAGAAGGCATAGAAACAATAAATTTTTTAGGAACTTTCAAATGGGGTACAATTTATGCCTTTATTCTTTTTCCATTTACCGTACCTTTAGCAATAATATTAATAGGTTTTTTTTACATAATTGTAAGAATTTTAAAGAAGGTCTCGCTGAAATAGTACTTCATCCTATTGTATTAATACCTAATTTTGGCAATAGATATCCCTGACGGAAAAAGGTAAATAAATAGCCAATATTAGAAGTAGAATGGTTTTAAGAATGTCATATGTAATAAATTTACTCCCAAAGAATTTAATGAGGTGCTATTCTAACGGTCATCTAAGAGGTCGGGGGAGATGGTCACCCCCGACTATTGAATCTAGCTAAAAAGTACCTCGAAAATCATTTCCCATTGGAGGAAATAACGATTCTGGCCCTTCGCCACTTACTCGTGGATCATGTCTGTAAAGTTCAACTGGAGCTCCATTATCTAAACGTTTGTAGATTTCATGAGCGGGGTAACCATCATGTCTGCCATCAAGTGTGACTATACCAGATGAATTAACATCGACTGTATATTCCCAATCAATAGCTGGTGCATCAGTATTTAAAGGGTTTCCAGCGTGGCCTCGCAGATAAAAACTAGCCGAATTAGAATTTATCCTTTCATCGGCAATCGTTAAACCTGAGGTAGGAGCGTGATCTTCAATTTCTTGCAAGACTTCTCCAGTATCTCTATCAACTGTCCGTTCAATTGTCGGGCCTGTAGATCTAAAGTGTCTAAGGGTTTGGTTTTCAAAATTACAGATGATGTGTTGGACCATTTTTGATTTTTCTGGTTGGTTTTCGGTATAATAGGTGAATTCTCGATTATTCCCATTGTAGTAAATAATGACTTCCGAAGTACGAAAATATACAATCCAACCTTGAGGTATAAATGCTGCTCGAAGCTCAACAATATTTGCCGTTGAATTTTCCTCCTAATTTCTTCTTTAAGGTGAAGGTTCTTATCCCGGGATTTTAGATTTAAGATTTTCATCTCCTTCACTTAATAAAGAGCATAATCGGATTTAATTACTACAGTTTGTGCATAATTGATGCGTTTCCAAGTGATGCAGGGCACCACTTTGGTTGAGTAAGTTGCGCTTGCTGTTGACAAATTCAATCATTCACAAGTAAGATAAAATAAATGAACAAGTATCGGTATTCAATGGGCGAAAGGGGTATCCACATGAAAAAA
>NZ_JAALFC010000062.1 GCF_011058155.1 Litoribacterium kuwaitense
CAAAGCGACATGGTATGGCAAACAAGTCGTTGCTGTATCAAAAACATTTGCTTCCAGTCAACTATGCTCGAGCTGTGGCTACCAAAATAAAGACGTTAAGAATCTCAACCTTCGCGAGTGGGATTGCCCCTCTTGTGGTACACATCACAATCGAGATATGAACGCAGGACAAAATCTTAAAAACGAAGCGATAAGGCTTCTAACCGTAGGAACTACGGGGATAGCCTAATCAATAACTGGCGGTTACGCTCGTGTTCTTAGGAATCTCCCACTTCAGACAGCTCGTAAGAGTGTTAAGTGGGGGTAGTTCAAAATATTCTGTTGATGGGCTGTGGACAGTTCGATAAAATGGAAAGACTAGGTATGAGAGGAGGACTGACGTGTCAGCAGGAAAAATTAAACGACTGAATATCTCAGAAGAAGTGATGAATCGTTTACTTGAAAGAATTCAACGTGGTGTTGTTAAAAGTGGCGAACGGTTACCTTCTGTAGAAGCTTTAGCACAAGAATTTGGCGTCAGCCGCTCAGCGGTCAGAGAGGCTCTAAGTGCATTGCGGGCGATGCGCTTAGTAGAAATGAGGCATGGAGAAGGGACATTCGTCACCACTTTCCAAAAAGACGAGCCTTCACTCGCGCTTTACACTGCAGCACTTATGAAAAAAGAAGATATCGATCATTTGCTTGAGGTTCGTCTTTATTTAGAAACCGGCACATCTCAAGCAGCAGCAACGAGGCGAACAGATGAGGACCTTCGCATCATGAAAGAAGCATTGCAGTTAATGGCAAGGTCCGAAGGGGATGTTGAAGCAGGCGAAAAGGGAGATTTTTTATTTCATGAGGCCATCGTTTCAGCAGCTGGCAATCCAATTTTACAGCAGCTTTGGAATCAAATCTCAGAAATGTTAAAACGAGCGATGAGAGAAACAAGACTGATTGCTTTTTATGAAGATAAGGACGTCATGAGTGTGTTATCTCATGAGCATGCGCGCATCTATCAAGCAATCTCACAGCAGGACGGAGAGGCGGCAAGTGCTGCGATGCGGCAGCATTTACAGACGGTGCTTGACCAGTGGAATCGCTCGCAAGAAAAATGGGCGCCTTAAGTCGATTTAGAACACGTATAGATATAACTCATCAGTCATCTGATGACCTGATAAGAGGAGAGAGAAGAATGAAAGTCAGTCTTTTTGCAACTTGCTTAATGGACGTGTTTTATCCTGAAACCGGAAAAGATACTGTTGAATTGTTAGAGCGTCTTGGGTGTGACGTTGATTTTCCCGAAGCACAAACGTGCTGTGGTCAACCCGCTTTTAACAGTGGCTACCATACGCTTTCTAAAGAAACGATGAAACATATGATCAGCGTATTTGACCATGCAGATTATGTCGTCACGCCATCCGGATCTTGTGCGACGATGTGTAAGGAATATCCGCATTTGTTTGAAGATGATCCGAAGTGGAAGCAAAGAGCTGAAGCGTTACACAGCAAAATGTACGAGCTAACAGATTTTATCGTCAATGTGCTCGGGGTGGAAGACGTTGGTGCGTCACTTCATGCACGAGCGACGTATCATACATCTTGTCATATGACACGTCTGTTGAAGGTTTCTGAGGCCCCCGCCCGCCTTTTGGCACATGTGGAAGGCTTGGAGATGATCCCTTTAAAAAATGCACAAAACTGTTGCGGCTTTGGAGGGACATTTGCCGTGAAAATGCCGCCGATTTCACAGGAGATGGTTGATGAAAAGGCAGGGCACGTAGAAGAAACAGAAGCAGATGTCCTCATTGGTGCGGACTGGGGCTGCTTAATGAATATTGGTGGTCGCCTGAGGAGGAGAGAGTCACCGGTCAAAGTGATGCATATTGCATCTGTATTAAATAACAAGATGAACGGAGGGGAATAACAATGGGGATTCGATTTGGTGATCGCGCCTTTGATACGAGAGTTCAGGAAGGGCTTGAAAATACGTTTATGCGTGGTGCCGTTTCTGGCGCACAAGAAAGGCTTTTTGATCGAAAGTCAAAAGCTGAGGAAGCGCTTGGTGACTGGGAAGAATGGCGCGAGCTCGGTGAAGAAATTCGGCAGCATACCATTGAGCATCTTGACGTTTATTTAGAACAGTTAAGTCATGAAGTTGCAAAGCGAGGCGGTCATGTATTTTTGCTTCAGATGGTGAGGAAGCAAACCAGTACATTCAACAGGTCGTCCAGAAGAAAGAAGCGAAAAAGATCGTCAAATCGAAGTCGATGGTGACTGAAGAAATTGGCTTAAATCATGTGCTTGAGCAAACAGGTGCAGAAGTCATCGAAACAGACCTTGGTGAGTATATTTTGCAGTTAGACGATCATGATCCACCTTCTCACGTTGTTGCGCCGGCATTGCATAAAAATAAAGACCAAATCCGCGACGTTTTTCAAGAAAAAATAGGTTATGAGAAAACAGAGAACCCTGAAGAGCTTGCCCGGCATGCACGTGAGATGCTAAGGGAAGAATTCCTGTCTGCAGATATTGGAATTACGGGGTGTAACTTTGCTGTTGCCGAAACGGGAAGTATTAGTCTCGTCACAAATGAAGGGAATGCGCGCCTTTGCTCAGCTCTGCCTTCCACACAAATTACTGTGATGGGGATGGAGCGTATCGTTCCAACCTTTAAGGAGCTTGATATCCTTGTCAGTCTGTTATGCCGAAGTGCGATTGGCCAAAAGTTGACGAGCTACATTACAGCATTGACCGGACCAAGGGATACAGCAGAAGGAGATGGACCGGAAGAGTTTCATCTCGTGATTGTCGATAATGGACGTTCAAACATCCTCGGGACGGCATTCCAGTCTGCGCTACACTGTATTCGTTGTGCGGCATGTATGAACGTTTGTCCAGTTTATAGACACGTTGGTGGTCATGCATATGGTTCGATTTATCCTGGTCCAATCGGCGCTGTATTAACGCCTCTTTTAGATGGGTATGATGACCATAAGGAATTGCCTTATGCATCGACGCTTTGTGCTGCTTGCACAGATGCTTGCCCAGTGAAGATACCTTTGCACGAGTTGTTAAATGAACACAGGAAAGTGATTGTTGAACAGGAAACGACCCCTCCAATCACAGAAAAAATCGCGATGAAAGGTTTTCAACAAGTGACAAGCTCTGCAACGCTCTTCCGATGGGCGACAAAAGCGGCACCTTTTCTTGCAGTCCCATGGGCTTCCAATCAGTATATCCCGAAAGGTCCTGGCCCATTGTCTGGATGGACGGATGCACGCGATTTTCCAGCACCTCGAAAAGAGCGGTTCCGCGACTGGTATAAGCAGCATAAGAAAGGTAAAGGTGGCGTGACAAATGGAAAACATTGAAGAACGTATTCACGGAAAAGCGCCTTTTCTGGAAAAGGTAGCAAGTGCTTTAGGGAGAGAGCGCCAATCGACAGTTGAGCGTCCGAAATGGCATCATTCACCGCAAGAAAGAGTTCTGCAACATGCTAGCGCAGACGAGTTGGTGACGGTTTTGGAAGCGCAATGTCAAGAGATTCATACGGAGCTCGTGAAGACGTCAAGTCAGAAGCTGAGAGAAGATCTTGGGCGAACGATTGAAGCCCATGGAGGAGGGCCTATCGCCTACTGGAACGATCAACGTTTTGAGGAGGTGCAGTTGGCGGATTGGCTCGCTTGTGACCTTCCAGGTGATGGAATCGAAACCTTTGCATGGAATGACCAGCAAAACGAGCAAAGCGTAAAGTTTTGTGAACAAGCCAATATCGGCATCACCTTTACAGATTGTACCTTGGCTGAATCGGGAACGGTTATGCTTTGTAGTGGAGAAGGAAAAGGGCGATCGGTATCATTGCTTCCGGCGACATACATTGCTCTAATCCCTAAAAGTACACTTGTCCCACGGTTAACACAAGCAATGGATCGTCTTAGTGAAATCAGTGACGACGAAGGGAAGGTGCCTTCGTGCATTAATTGGATTTCTGGTCCGAGCAATTCAGCGGACATTGAAATGAGTCTCGTCGTTGGTGTTCACGGTCCGATCAAAGCGACGTATGTGCTTATTGAAGACCTGTAATGAAAAAAGAGAGCGAAAAATCGCAAAGTAACATGTAACATATTATCATCATCATTGAACGGAATATTAAAAAATGAATGTTGAAAACAGACGATGGGGTGAACGATTTTGAAAGAAGAGCAAATCAAGCAGCTCAAGGACTCTGGTATGGTCGCAGTGATACGTGGGGCAAATGAGGACATGATTGAGCCCTTGGCTCGTGCATTAGCTGATGGCGGTGTGTCGACCCTCGAAATCACGATGGACTCTGTCGAAGGGGCAACGATGATCAAGAAGGCGCGTGAGCTCCTCGGAGATGAGGCATTGATTGGGGCAGGAACGGTGCTTGACGCATATACAGCGAAACAAGCGATTGATGCTGGCGCCGCATTTATCTTTTCACCTCACCTTGATGCAGAAACGATTCAAATGACGAAACGCTACAATAAAATTGCCATTCCTGGTGTGATGACACCTACGGAGGTAGTGCAAGCGTATCAAGCTGGTGCGGATATCGTCAAAGTTTTCCCGGCAAGCGTTGTAGGTCCGACATTTTTTAAAGATGTTCGCGGACCCCTGCCTTTTGTCGATATGATGCCGACTGGCGGTGTGACGTTGGACAATGTGCAAGATTTTATCCGAGCTGGTGCTTGTGCTGTCGGCCTCGGCGGTGCACTTGTTGACATTAAGCTTGCACAAGCAGGACGATATGATGAGATTACTGAACGGGCGAAAGCATTTAAGCAGAAAATCACAGAAGCACGCGGGGAAAATGAGTGACGAAACGCTTGTCACGCATCTCCTATCGCTCGTTTGTTTTTGGACAACTCAAGGGCATGAAAGATAGAGGAGCTTGTATCGATTGTATGTCATTGTTTACTAAGACCCTACAAATGATGTAGAACCTTTCTCTTAAGCAAATAACTTTTACAACCCACTAAAAAAGAGGACTTCACATGACGTGAATGTCCTCCTTTTTTATTAGAAGAGAATTACTGATCATCCAGCGCTTTCCCGGAAACGACTGTATTATTCTCAACATTTTTAATCGGCCACCAGTGGAAGCCGTCTGCTGCTAAGAGCTGGTCGGCGGCTTCTGGACCCATCGTACCGGCAGCGTAATTCGGAAAAGCCTCTTTTTTCACTTGCCAGTGCTCGGCAATGGGGTCAATAAATCTCCATGAATAAGCGACCTCATCCCAACGAGTAAAGTTCGTCGCATCGCCAAGCATACAATCGTGCATTAAGCGTTCGTAAGCTTCTGGAGAGTTCATTTTTAGGGCACTCTTCTTAGAAAACTCCATAGCAATGGGTGTTGTTTCACCGTTACTTCCAGGCTTTTTCACGTTCATTTGCAAAGTGATGCCTTCATCTGGCTGAATATGAATCGTCAGCAAATTTTTCCCTAGACTGACATGCTGCTGACTGTATAAATTCATCGGCAAGTCTTTAAACTCAATAACAATTTGGGTTGATTTGACTGTCATGCTTTTTCCAGTCCGGATATAGAATGGGACACCTGCCCAGCGGTGGTTGTCGATCATCAGTTTTGCAGCTACGAAAGTCTCTGTGTTCGATTCATCAGTCACTTTTTCATTTTCGCGGAAGCCTTTAATTTCTGTAGAGTCCACTTCACCAGGACCATATTGTCCACGAACGACATACTGGTCGACGTCGTCTTTGGTAATTTTTCTTAAGGAGCGAAGTACCTTGACCTTTTCACCGCGTACTTCTTCGGTGGATAGGTTAATCGGCGGTTCCATAGCAAGCAGGGATACCATCTGCAGCATATGGTTTTGAACCATATCGCGCAGTGCGCCTGATTTCTCATAATAATGTCCGCGATCGCCAACATCGATCGACTCACTGGATGTAATTTGTACGTTCGCAATAAAGCGGTTGCTCCAAAGGTGTTCAAACATTGCATTGGCAAATCGAATGACTTCAATATTTTGCACCATTTCTTTGCCTAGGTAATGGTCAATTCGAAAGATTTCTTCTTCCTTAAATACTTCTCGAATTTGATCGTTCAAAATTTCGGCAGAAGGCAGGTCATGACCAAAGGGCTTTTCAATGACGAGGCGTTTCCACCCGTCAACATTTGTCAATTCAGCTTCATTTAAGTGAAGGGCAATCGTCCCAAAATATTCTGGCGCCATTGCTAAATAAAACAAACGGTTATTTGGAATGTCATATGTATGATCCAATTGATCCAAAAGCTGCTTTAAGCTTGTAAATGAAGCAGTGTCTGTAACATCGAAGGGGTGATAGTAAAAGTGCTCTGAAAATGAACGGGCTTCTTCTTCAGAAACAGTTTCACCGCTTGCTTCCTGGACAGCCTCAATGACGCGTTCTCTGAAATAGTCGTTTGACCATTTTCTTCTGGCGACACCAACGACAGAAAAACGGTGTGACAAATTGCCGTTTTTAAACAAGTTATAAAGGGAAGGAAAGAGTTTGCGTTTCGCAAGATCTCCTGTAGCTCCAAAAATTACGATGGCACATGAAGGCTGGTTAGTCATTGCTTTTCTCCTTTGCTACGTTCTTTTCCACATAGGGTTAAAACCTATAATGGATAGAATTCTTTTGTTATGATGTGTTTCCTTCCACTTGAAGCATAAAGACCAGAGTAAAAATGTGGTGAAGTGACATGTGAGCGATATGAGCATATATAAAATATAGACGTTGTTAAATCATCAAGTCATGAATATAACCAACTGACCACTTAAGATGCATTGTTATTTAAGTGTACAAAAAGCTTATTGGAATATCAAATATTTTTTGACGCCTCAGAGAGGACATTAGTCTCACTGTATAGTACACAATAGAGACAAAAAGTGAACCGTAAAGAAAATGGTCACGGTGAGTGAAGAGTCTGTCTACTCTGAGTGTATTGTTGGATATCTACTAATCATTGTACCACATTTCTTGAAAGATGTTTACACATTAAAGCGTTAAATACGAGACGTGCAAGCGCTTACAATAAGTGTTATAATTCTATGTATTCAGAAAATATGCGCGAAAGGGTGTTAGAGATGTTGAAAAAACGCCACGTGTCGTCTGAACGCCTGCCAATGATTCGGATGTATTCTATTGATGGCCACTCTCAAACGCGCTTTGAATTTTTTAAGGAAAGTGTAGTCAATGTCGAAAGAATGTTATGCGGATATATGATTATTCACGGTTCGCTTCTTGAAGTCGTCTTACTTGATGATACGTTAGACCACCGTTTTATTGAAGATATTTTACAACAACTTGATATTGCCTATGAATATGACATTGAGCATAATGATTTTCACTATCAGCTAACGATCATTACTACACAAGATGAGCAGGGGGCTTGATCCATAGGTGACATTGAAAAAGTGCGCATTTGCCGAAAGGAGACTTCCTATATGAAACGAAAATAGAGAAGTGACCTTTTAGCGGATAAATGAACAGAGGTTTGCGATCAAAGTAACGATTGCCAGTAAATAAATGAACGTTTCAACAACTGGGGGTAGAGCCACCAGTTTTTTTTATAGCTTGAAAAAAAGGATTAAGTCTATGAATGAGTGCATATACATGTAATGCTGAATCGAACGAAAGGGAGTGTACAATCTATGCACGTACAAGCCATTGCAGAAAAGGCATCGTATTATGGGTTACTGGCTGAATACTACAAGTATATTGATCCTGCGTGTCACATTCATTATTATCAAAAGCATTACTACTATGTGTGCTGGCTCGTTCAGTGTGAACAGTCGAAAGCTCAAGGACATCATCAGGTTAATGCACCATACCATCCATATCGTGAACAACGTGAGACGAGAACAATCGCCGATCCGTCCAAATATACGTATTACTCGTATATTCGTGTCCTCCATGCATCGCCTGATGCGCCACCTGTCGATGTGTATGTCAACGGGCAGCCTCTGTTAAGGCAGTTTGCTTATGAACAATTTAGCCAGTATGCCCGTGTGCCAGAGAATAAATATGTGATTGAAGTTTTCCCAGCTGGTGAAACCGATCAACCAGTCCTTTCAGAGACACTAACTCTTGAAGGTGGACAGGCGTATACGCTTGCCGTAGGAAACCGATTAGAAGACCTGTCGCTCTATGTGTATGAAGATTCACCAAGAGTGCCGGCGAACGAATCGAAAGTTCGCTTTATCCATTTAGCACCGGGAGCACCAAATGTCACTGTACGTGTTAAAGACAGAGATAACGTGTTTGAAAATGTCGCTTTTTCAGAAGTGACCGATTATCTTGGGATTTCTCCGATGACGATTGATTTGGAAGTTGTTGATGCAAATACAGGCTCAGTCGTTCTCGACGTCCCAGATGTCACTTTTGAGCCAAACCGAGTATATAGCATATATGCGATTGGGCTTGCCGGTGCCGAACCACCGTTACAAGCATTGATACTTGAAGATTAACTAAATGTAAATGTTTTAATGAATTTTTAACTCATTCCCCGCCACAATTTTACAAAAGAAATAGAAATGCGTATGATAAGGTGGTAAGTAGCAAAATAATTTGATCAGATGAGGCGGGGATCAAGGAATGAAATGCATTGCCATTGATATGGATGGAACGTTGCTTTCCTCAAGTCAAGAAGTAGCTGATGAAGAAAAAGATGCGATTCAATACGCTCGACGTCAAGGTGTTGAAATCGTTATTTGTACAGGACGTTCAAAAGAAGAGGCATTGCTCCCTCTTCAAAAAGCAGGATTGGAACTACCGATGATTTGTGTAAATGGTGCCCAAACTTGGAGAGAGGACGGGACGCTACTCGACTCTGACTTGCTTGAGAAAGAGCAATTTACACGGATTCAAGAAGTTTTGAAAGATATCGGAATATACTTTGAGCTATATACAAATGAAGGAAATTACACAACTGATTATGATAAAGCCATTTCAGTGCTCGTCAATATCTTTATGGGAAATCAAGGCTCACAAGCGAACTATGAGCATTTGACGAGAGTGGCACAAAAACATGTCAGCGATGGACGGCTTCATCTCGTAGAAGATTACGATACGCTTATTCGTAAAGAGTCGGTCGAGTTACTTAAAATCCTATGTTTTTCGTTTCATAAAGGCAGTTTAAACGAAGCGAGAGAACGGCTTCAAGCATATGAGGATATTGCTGTTAGCTCGTCTGGAAAAGAGAATTTGGAAATTACTAACGTTGAAGCGCAAAAGGGTCTTGCGTTGGAACGTTTTGTTCACAAAAATGGCTGGACGCTTGAAGAGACGATGGCCATCGGTGATAATTATAATGATTTGTCAATGTTTAAGATGGCAGGTACAGCTGTTGCGATGGGGAATGCTGAGGATGAGATAAAAAATCATGCCAATGAAATTACAAAAACAAATGAAGCGCATGGTGTCGCTCACGCCATTTTAAAAACCCTTCAAGTGCGATGAAGGGTTTTTCCTATGACGTTGTTGAGAAAAACGCTTGAATATCCTAATAAGGGTGTAATCAGGAAGGATCGGCAGGTATAATACGAGGATGAAAGGACTATTAGAAAGGATGCGTTGGCATGGTTAAAATGAAGGAAGTTGCAAAACTCGCTAATGTATCCACAGCGACGGTATCTAGAGTGTTCCATCAGCCTGATCAAGTAAAACCGGCGACGAGGGAAAGAGTGTTGGAGGCAGTAAAGGAACTGAACTATCAGCCGAATGTTTTGGCTCGGCATTTGCGTAAGCTTAAAACAAATCTCATCCTCGTAGTCGTACCTGATATTACGAACACTTTCTTCTCTGAAGTGCTGCGTGGTATTGAGGCTGTGGCTACAGAAAATCAATACAGAGTAATCGTTGGAGATGCGGAGCGAGGACCAGAATATGAGTACGATTATGTTAATCTTCTCAGGCAAAAGCAGGCAGATGGGATGATTTTATTAAGTGCGCGAATGGAGCCCGAGCTCATTGATGAGCTCGCGAGTCAGTATGCCGTCGTTTTAGCTTGTGATTATGTGCAGGCGGCTCAAGCGCCAATTGTGTCAATTGATAACGTCGGTGGTGCGGAACGGGCTGTAAAATACTTAATTTCTCTAGGTCATCGAAAAATTGCTCACGTAGCCGGCCCTTTGAACATACTTCTTGGCGTTGATCGAAAAAATGGTTATGTAAAGGCGATGAATGAAGCAGGCCTACCTGTTGATCCTTCTTTCATTTGTGAAGGGAGATTTTCATATGAGGGAGGCTATAAAGCTGCTCAAACATTACTTGCCAATGAGGAATTGCCGGATGCGTTTTTTGCGCAAGTGATGAAATGGCATTTGGAGTGATTAATGCACTTCAAGAGGCAGGATATGGCGTCCCTGAAGATGTATCAGTCATCGGGTTTGATAACATCCCGTTTTCTTCCATTTTCCGACCACAGTTGACGACGATCGCGCAGCCAATGATAGACATCGGTGCAAAGGCGATGCAAAAACTCTTATGCCTACTAGAAGGAGAAGCACTTGAAGGACGACATGACGTCCTTCAAGAGCATTTAGTTATCAGAGAGACGACGAAGAAACGAGCATAGTTTTTAGATTTATTTCTTTTGCCGGTCGATTTTAATGTGTAATAGAATAAACCATTGAACCACCCCCACTTAACACTCTCTTACGAGCTGTTTAAAGTGGGAGATTCCTAAGAACACGAGCGTAACCGCCAGTTATTGATGAGGCTATCCCCGTAGTTCCTACGGTTAGAAGCCTTATCGCTTCGTTTTTAAGATTTTGTCCTGCGTTCATATCTCGATTGTGATGCATACCACAAGAGGGGCAATCCCACTCGCGAAGGTTGAGATTCTTAACGTCTTT
>NZ_JAALFC010000063.1 GCF_011058155.1 Litoribacterium kuwaitense
TACTCGTTACGACAAGTTGGCCACGTCCTTCCTAGCATTTGTATACGTAGCTGCAATTTTCAAATTGACACAGTGACGAGTTTTCAGACACGACCTAGTTCAGTTTTAACTTGGTTAATGCTAATTTTTTCAAGTTCATACGAATTACGAATATTGATGAACTACTTTTAAATGAGTTTGAATTGAAAAAACAAACGTTCTGACGGCTCTTCAGCTCTCTCAACTCCGAAAATTAAGCTAGAGCAACAGCATTTTGGGCCCCATAAGTATTGAAAAACATATCTCGTAATCCTGACCTTGAGTTGTTTACAGAATGATCAATGTTCATTATTCGACCAAAATCTTCACTTTTTCTAGCTCAAGTACCATTTGTCAGGTGCGTATGCTAAAATTGAGGATAAGCAATTCTTAACAGGAGAACATAAATAGCCCCTAAAAACAAAAGCTTGGCGGGCTCATTTTTAGGGGGATTAAGAAGTAAAGCTTATTTACTTATGTCATATTATAAGTAAATAAGCTTAAAAAGTAAACCTTTATAGTACAAAGACAATTTTATGGCTATAAATATACTTTTTCCCGGCTTCTTTCCCCTTTTATTTGCTTTATTCGAGTGCTCGTTGCGCCTTACTCCCCTGGTCAGTTCAGTGTACCATCCTTTATATTTCTGGTCATCTAAGGGCTTGTCGGTATCTTTGATGACCGAACATCCACAAAAAATTATGCCATAAAAAAACGCCTACCCGTGGGTTGACGTTTGATTATGGCGTATGCATGACCGTTTATGGCTTAATTAAAATCTTCACTTGTGATTTCTCTTGAAGGAGGGATTCAAATCCTTCAGTCACGATGTCGTCTAGGGCAATTTTTTTCGTAATCATTTTAGTGACATCCAATTTTCCATCAGCAATGAGTTGAATGACCGTTGGGAAAACATTGCGATAGCCGATAGACCCTGCGATATGAAGATCTTTAAAGACGACACTATTGGCATCAATCGTTGGATTGGACTCCCAAAGACTTTCAATAATGATTTGACCAGACATTTTTGTACTGTCAATGGCTTGTTGTAAAACAACAGGAACGCCGGTTGCTTCGAAGCTGACATCGACCCCGCCGTCGGTCTGTTTCATGATCTCTTCAGAAACATTGACCTCTGCTGGGTTTATTGCAATTGCACCTATCTGTTCTGCGACTTTTCTTCGTTCTTCTGCTAATTCCATGACAAACACTTTTTCTGCGCCCGCTAAGAAACAAACTTGGGCTGTAAGTAAACCAATTGGGCCAGCCCCAAAAACAGCCGCTGTTCCGCCCACTTTTAAACGACTTTGCTCTACTGCATAAAAAGCGACAGCAGTCGGTTCAACTAATGCAGCCAATTCATAGCTCATGTGATCAGGAATTTTATGCACCATGTTTTCCGGTACGACGGTAAACTCAGAAAATCCGCCCCCTACACCTGACATCCCGAAACAACCGATGACTGCACAAAGATTGTACCGACCCTCGCGGCAAGCCTTACATTCCCCGCAGAGGATCATTGGCTCGATCGTCACGCGATCTCCTACATTCACATGACGAACACCTTCGCCGACTTCGACAACTTCACCGGCAAACTCATGACCCATAATGACTGGAGCCGTCCCCTTCGTTAATGGGTGCGCCGTTTCTGTCGGGATCATAATAGGTCCAGCCACATATTCATGCATGTCACTTCCACAAATTCCAGCCTGCTCTACTTTGATTTTCACAGATCCTGCTTCAACTACTGGTTCGTCGACATTTTCTACACGAATGTCTTTTTTCGCGTGCCATACTGCTGCTTTCATTGCATCCACTCCTGTCAACTAGATCTAGAAGCACTTTGTATATCAACTTAATTCTAACATTTTTACCAATATAAATCCCATTCACTTGGTAATTTTATGTGACATTTTGCCCCTTATTTTCGATCTCCTATATTTGAATTTCTCTCTTTGCTTCTTTTTACTTTTGTTAGCCTCATGATGATTCTGTTCTCACCCCAACACAAAACGTTCTATTGAGGTAGAAAGAAAGGACGTCTTCCTTAACTGCACTGCTGCTTTGCCAACCACATCTGTATGCCACAGATGCCTAGCAACAAATTCATCAAATGTATTTCTTTCTCAACACACTTTGTAAGTTGAGCAATAGGTGCCTCAGCTATATTAGTTCGAACAGGAAAATATAGTATACTCATTGCACCTGGGATTTGGGTTGAACCTAACTTGACGATTTATTCATTTAAGGAGCTGTTTCCTCTGCTAGATAAGAAGTAATAGCTCTATGGTGGCATAGCAGATCGTTCACAAAAATAAGCCGCCAAAGATTTGGCGGCGGGGTTGTAGAAAAGTTTGTCATTTTTACCGCTATTGCTCGGTAGACTGGATGGCTTGTTTTAAGTTTGAGTAAAAAGCGGTTTTCGATAAATTTACGTCTTGGAAGGTTTGTCTGTATTGCTCGACATTTGTCACTAACTCTACTTTATCTTTAGAAATCTCAAAAATATTTGGTTGGGTTCCATCATAATAATGTGGTGGACCTTGTGCAGCGACAAATAGAAAAAACAAATACGTTTTTCCTTTTTCTAACGTCGACTTTAAAGGAGCTTTTTGATTCTGATAACTTCCCCCTTGGACAGAAACAAAGATCTCATCCTGTTTCACATCCCCTTTTAACACATCTGTAACAGTCACCTGATACTCAGTTCCAACTGTAACGGTCCCGCCTTCTTTTTCAGGATCATCAGGATCTCGATTTAAATTCACACCCTCCCCCTCATCCATTCTGTCCCTTCGATGATCACTGGAGAAATCGATAGACGTTGAATGTTTGGTGCAACAGACTCTACAGAATGTGTTTGTGGACCGATATCTTTTACAATGAGATATGCCCCATAAATAATGTCAATAGAGCCACAATGGCCACAATATAATAAATCTGTGTTCTATTTCTTATCAATCTGAATAACCTCCTTATCGTTTCAAGATTAATACATTGATTCAATTCCTTCTATATCATCAGTAGTTGGATCTGAAATAGCTAAAAAAGCTTGAACACTTTTTATCTGTAAGTTGCTTTTAGAGGATGTCTCTCCTGATAGTCTATTTTATCCGTTCACAAAGATGTATTTTCATACAACCTAATTAGCCACCTTGATTTTTAAAATATAATCACTTAAACTGATTATATTAATAAGTGATAATCATTAGAGGTGATTTACATTTGAGCCAGCTAGATCAATCTTATGGTTTTTTGTTAGGAAAAGTTTTGCAACAAATGGAACAGCAGTTTGCAGAGACATTGATCCCTTTTCATATCGATGCCAGACAATATGGTGTTCTCCTATTTATTCAGGAAAATTCGTACTCATCCCAAAAAGAGATTTCTGAAAAAATGCGTATCGACCGGACAACGATGGTGAGCCATGTTGATCACTTAGAAGCTTTGGAACTTGTGGAAAGGACGAAAAATCCAAATGACCGCAGAGCCTATAGCCTGATTATTACTGAGAAAGGCGCTCGCGTATTGGTGAATTGTTGGGAATTTTTAACAAGAACAGAAGCGGAAGTCTTATCTCCTTTAGGCCAAAAAGATCAGCAGCTACTAAAGGACATGCTTTTAAATATATGGCGTCATCATAAACAGTAGGAGGTTATTCACATGAATGCACTTGATTACTTTAATGCCCGTCTCCAAGCAACGATCAGTCCAATGGATTATTTGATAGCAAACAAGAACAATCCGGAAGCATACGTCTTAATCGATGTAAGCAACGGTCCAGCGCATGTAAGACATACTACGATCAAAGAGGCTATAGTGATCCCTGAAAAAGAACTACAAAGCCGGATCGATGAGATACCAAAGGATAAAGAGGTGATTGTTTACTGCTGGGATGTGTGGTGTAATACGGCTGCCAAGTCCGCCAAGTATTTACTAGAAAAAGGGTATACAGTAAAAGAATTAACCGGTGGAATTGCTGCGTGGCAAGAAATGAACTTTCCTATTTCCAAAACGATCCAAGAGGATGACACGGAAAACCATTGTGGCTGTTAAATAAATCAAAATCACAAAATGGTCGTTCAACGGGCACAGTGCCAGGCTCCAACGATAAAGCATCGGATCGGAACCTGGCACCATCCCCAACCAATCATTAATTCACAAGAGTAGCGATGATCGAAACTCGTAACATAGAAGAAGCATTCTCTATGACTTTTATGTAGCGGAATACATTCATAATGCACGATTCTTAGCGTTACTTACTCACCAACCCCTGCTCCTCCTCGGCCATTCGCCTTCTCTCCAAAATGTGATCGAAATAAGCGGTGTACTCGGAGTCTCCGCTGTAGGAGATCATTAAATACTCGATCGCGCGCGTCATTCCTATGTACATCCGGGCAGCTTCTCTGCTTTTATCCTTTTCTAATGCGAACGGTGTATTGTCTGCATTGACGATAAAGACCGCCTGAAAATCAAGCCCTTTACTGCTGTCAAACGTACATATTTTCAACGTGCCATCGTTCTTTTGATAAATCCGTTTAGATTCCTGGCTTTCTGTCACCCATGTGTAAGGGATTTCATACTTTTTAAAAGTGTTCTTCAACGTATCGATAACACTCATTTTTTGTGTTCGTTTGACACGGTACAAAACAAGCATTTCTTCATAGGGAACTTGCTTTTCTTTGTGAAGTTTGTTCATTGTCCTGGCTACGGTCTGTACTTCTTCACGCCAGCCATTGGCACGTATAAGAACTGGTTCGGGGCCTTTTCTTCGGGTGCTTTGTGGTGGTATGATTTCTTGTCCCTCTGCTGTTCCTGTCACAACTTTTTGTGAAGGTGCATGCGCTTGATAAAAGTCCCAGGCAAACTGTACGATCTGTGATGTATTGCGATAATTGATTTGCAGGATTTTTGAACGCCCTCTGAAATCAAGTCCTGTATGCTGCAAGTAATTTCGTCCTCGCTGATAAATCGTTTGCGCTCGGTCCTCCACAAGCAGCATCGAATAGGTCTCTTCGTTTAATAAGAGACTGACTAACTTTAGCCAATCGGATTTAAAATCTTGCCCTTCGTCTATTAAAACTGCATCATATTTCGGCAAAATGGTCTCTTTACTCTCTAATTTCTTTAAGATCACTGGAAGCTGAGCTTCAGAAATGCGCAAGTCTTGCTGCAACCATTCATGAAAGTTTTTGACAGTGATCCCCTTCATCCGCTCTTCGGTATCTATGGCTGCTTCAAATAAATCCGTCGGCTCCTCCATTTTCGCCCGTACCATCGCTTCAATCGACCGGGAAAGCGAAATGTTATAACAAAGAATGAGGATGTTCCAATCGGGATGCTGCTGCTTCATCAATCGGGCTCGGCTTGCTAGAATCAGCGTTTTCCCACTACCAGCAACCCCTCTGATCAAACGATTTTTATCACCTAACTGCTTCGCTAGCTTTTCCTGATGTAAATCCATTGTCTCTAAATGATGTAAAGAAAGTAACAATTGGTCACGGTACGGGGCTTCTTGTTTAAATTCTCGGCTAATCCGCACTTCCGGAAATAAGTGATAGCGAATTGCATTAATCTCCTCACTGGAGATCGGTTCCTTTAAACGAAAAGGAATGATAAACATGTTCAACAGTTTTTCAATTAAATGCTCCTCTGAAAAGTGCTCTTGGTCTGGATCAATTTCGTCACGTGTTAATAGAAAGGTAGGGTCAATTACTTCATAGAGATCAGCTTTAATGCATTGCGTCTGCGTCAAGCGTGTAAAAACCGTCCCAAACCCGCACGGAAATTTCAGCTTCCCTAAATACTTCCCATCTTGATGGGTCAGATTTCTGTCTTTTTTAAGCAGATTCTGAATAAGAAACATATACTCGCGCGCTTGTTTTAAAGGTGACTTCACCGTCACTAATCCATCACTTTTACTGTTAATTGTCCATTCGTCCTGGTTTAGACAATGAAGTGTTGTGAGGGTATAATCTTTAACTTCTAATACGAGCAATCCTAAATAAGGCCCAATAATTAAAAAGTCTGGCCTTTTTCCATTAATATCAGGCTCATAATAAACGATGTAATCATCATCCAGATATTTTTTTAACGTGTGGAAAAGGATACGTTCCCCTACGGTGGCTGAACTACGAATGGATTCTGGTATGGTAACGGCCACACGCCTCTCCCCCTTTTGATGAACCTATAGGTATTAATGACTATATTATCATTAAATGTATAATTTAGGTATTAGGTTTTTCTTTTTTTGGCATTTTTAGATTTTTTGCAGAAGCGACCTTCCTTTCGAACTCTAGGACACTATCAAAAAGCCAACCCACATGGATTGGCCGGCATAATAGAATTTCAATTTTTTCAGCGTTTCGTACATTATGAAAAACCCTACCACATAAGATTTTAGCGAAAATATGGAGAGCCGTTTCACCAATCGCTATCCTCCCCGACATCAGAGTTAATTGACCTATACCTAATACCTAACGCTTTTGCTCAACGACGACACCATTCACATAGAACCATTACATGTACTTTTTAGAGAAATAGTTTTAGCTATCGCCAACCGAAATTCATCTCCCCCTTACCGCTGGGCTGCGCCCCTCACGCGCTTGAAGAGGGAGACCTCTTTCGGAACTTAGTTAAAGCGCCAACAATCTCTTTCTTAATTTTGGATCGCTCGCATAGATGAACAGCCCGCGAATGCCTCGTTTCATTAACACATTCAGCGAATTTAAGATGATGGTTTCTTTGATTTCCTCGCTATTTTCAAACTCGTCTTTCCCTCGAAATGCTTCTGTATCTTTATAATGCTCCGGCAGAATTTTCAAGGTGTCTGTTTGCTCATCATATGAGATGGATGGACCTAAGATGACGGCGACATAGTTTAAATCAAAGCCTTGGACCGTATATATAGACCCAACTTCTCTAACCGTGTCTTCCTTTTCCGCCCAGGTGATACTGCCATAATCCCCATTCCAAGGCAGCTTGAAGCCTTCTTCTTCTACGTAATACGCTTGATTGTCTTTCTTATGTGTATAATCAAAAGTGGATACAATTCTTGCTAAGCCATATTTCTTATTTAGCGCTTGAATTTCTTCATGCATCGCACCTGCGGATGCAAAAATTCTAAAATCGTATTGCGGGTCTTTAGGAAATGCCGTTATTTTCTTCGCAACGAAATTCTCAATCCACTCTAACATGTCATTGCTTGCCTGCATTCGAAATTGGGTGGTTAGCTGATAAACCGGCTCGGTATTGTAATCTCCAACCGCATCTGCCTTCGATAAATGGGTGTATCAGTACAAAACAAGTGGTTCGTTCAAGGGGAAAGATAACCATACACCTGAACAGGAAGAGATCTTTCCCCTCAAGGCGCACCTAAAAAGTAAGCCGTGCTGATCATGGGACGAAAGTAGATGTGATTCGAAACACCGCTCCAAATCCTCGGTATCAGCAATAAGTGCTGTCCTACAACTTCCAAGAAGCGCATGTTACTCTGAAGCTCATATTCGTGATGAGCTGTCCGTCGATATATATTTCAAAAGAGTCGTCAAATCTATGGACATCGGAAAATCAAATAAGAATTTGATTTCTGTTTTTATTTCCGACTCTATTAAGCGTCACGGGCGAATTATTTTTAGTTCACCTGGACAAAATTAAACCAAGACGACTTAAATCATCGACTGGCAACCGGCAAGGACACCCATTATTTTATATAGATGCGGGAGTTCCCTTTACTTTTTTAGGTTACTTGTTAGGGATTGCAATAATATCGATTTCAATACTTGTACTAATTCTGGTGCTTATCGTGTGGTTTAGGAAGTCTACATTTTTCCACTTTAGAGCAATTAATTCTCACCCCTGGTTCCAGTATAGTCTAGTATTAGAAACACCAAGTAATCATGTTCAAGCCCATTATTTTTGGCCGTTTCTAAAAATAGGGCAAGTTTTTCTTTTTCGAGCACAGGAAGTCCTTCTCTTTATCTCATATGACTTAAAAGGTATCGTGGACAGTGTTTTCTCCATTTATCTGGGTAGTCAATATCAAGCGCGCTGCGTCCATCTTTCACGCAATATCGCCCACAAGGTTCTTGTAGCTGACCGGACTGAGAGCTGCGAAGATTTCAAATTGGTTTACCGAGCAGAAAGCCTAGAAAAGGGGCAGGCAGCGCTACAAACATTCGTGGAAAGGTGGAAAGAGACGTATTCAAAAGTAACGAAATCGCTATTGAATAACCCTTATATTTTCACATTTTATCGTTTCCCATCATCCATTTGGCCAAGCATTTATCCAACAAATTTGATTGAATCCTTTAACAATCAGATCAAGAGGTACAGTAAGCGTAAAGAACAAATTCCGAATGAAGACTCATTGGACCTCCCAGTCGACCATTACAATCAGCGTTTCGCCACCCGTTGCCACCGTGGGTTTGATCAGGCACGTTCGGAACTGGCTGCCATGTTTCAAACGAAAAGCTAAAGATTGTATACAGGAAAGGAGATTCCTTATTTACACAAAATTCTTGACGGTTATGGTTGGAAAAATCAGAAGTCTATGATATCTTAAGTACTAAGATAATAATTATAAGAAATATCAATCAACTTAGACCTATAAACAGCTAGAAAAAACTCCATTAATCATGATGTAAAGAAATAATTATGGCGATGAAATAATAGTAAAGCAGAGTTAGAAGGAAAAATAATAGAAAGGTATTTAAACAGCGAAAATAATGAACACTTTTAAAAAAGTTACAGTGTTAATGCCTGTATATAATGGAGCAAAGTACTTATCTGAAGCAATAGAAAGCATACTAAATCAAACATATAAAGAATTTGATCTTTTAATTATTAATGACGGATCAACTGACAACAGTGAGGAAATTATAAATAGGTTCTCTGATGATAGGATTAAATATATTGCTAATGACAAGAATATTGGTTTAATTAGAACTTTAAATAAAGGGATATGCTTAGTTAGAAGTGAGTATATTGCTAGAATGGATGCAGATGATATTAGTTTACCAATGAGGTTAGAAAAACAAATAAAATTTATGGATGAGCATCAAGACATTGCTGTTTCAGGGACATCTGTCTTAGTTTTCAATGAGAAAGGTACCATAGGAAAGTCTATAGTAAGTAAAGATTCTAATGAAATTAAAACTAGGTTATTATTTCACTGTGCCCTAATGCATCCTTCCGTTATTATCAGAAAAGGGTAATTGACGAAGGAAATTTTACTTACAATGAAGCCCACCAATCTGTTGAAGATTATGGTTTGTGGCAGCAGATATCATTTAAACAGAAATTGAGTAATATTCAAGAAGTTCTTGTAAATATAGGATTAATGAATCAGGAATTTCACAAATAGCTAATAAGGATATAAACAAACGAGATTCCATGCATATGCGTGTATATCAACAAGCTTTTGACTATCTAGGGATGGAAATATCTCAACATGATTTATTATTATATAGATATTTTCTCACCGCTAGAGCCTTTACGGAATCGAAAAATATCTTAGAAACAGCAAAATTATTGAAATTATTGAAATTCACTATAGAAAAACATGATTATGATATGGAAACCTTTAATACCATGATTAGTAGTCATTTTAGAGCAAATTGCTTAAATGAAAAATTTGATTTTTATCAAACTATTAAGATTTATAAAGAGTATTTTCAAGATATATTTCGTTTTAGTTAATGGGGTATCGCCAACATTTCGCGGAAACATACTTTAAGACATGGGAAACTTAGGTATCGCAATAGTTATTAAACATGTTGGTAGTACCCTAGGTAGGATTAGGAATATAATAGGTGATTTTCCAAATAAGTATAATTATTGTTAAATTTGTAAAATCCACTGATGTTTTAAGAGGGGATGAATAATTTATTTAGTCGGTTTCAAGGTTAAAAAAATAACATTGAATTTAATTTTTTCCTAGTCCATTTTATGTATTAAATTTTTAAGAAAAGAGGTTGATTGTTATGAATTATAATAATGTGAATTTGAAATTAAAACCCAAGGTACATATTACTGAGATGGGAAAAAATTTAATAGTATTCGATGAAGCTAGTGGCGAGTTCTTTAGAGTCGATGAAATAGGCACTTGTATTATTACTAGCATAAGCAAACAGATTCCAATACAACAAATGATTAAAAACATTACAGAACAACATGACATTGAACACAATGAAGCTGAAAATGACGTTAATTCATTTTTAGGTTCTCTTTATCAAAATGACTTACTAGATATTGGGTAATTTTATGTTAAACACATATCGCTTTAGTTAGAATTGGGGTCTGTTATCCACGTATAAGGGATTAGATGCTTATCAAAAGCTTTTTTCAAAGTATCAATGACACCTTGTCTTACACGGTACAAAACTAGCATTTCTTCATACGAGATCTTTTATTTTGGACTACACAATAATATTGACCGTTAAAATGTGTAATGCAAGTATTCCTAGCCGCTGAAAACCCTTTATTAATATCATGATTAAAGATTTTTATAGCTTTATTGTTCTTATATTGATTTAATACATCTTTTTTTGTGGGATCGTCAAGAATTTTGTGTAAATAAAGAATACTTCTCCACGAATGTTTGTAGCGCTGCCTCGCCCTTCTCTAGGATTTCGGCTCGGTAAACTAATTTGAAATCTTCGCAAATCTTAGCCCGGTCAGCTACACGAACCTTGTGGGCGATATTGTGTGAAAGATGCACA
>NZ_JAALFC010000064.1 GCF_011058155.1 Litoribacterium kuwaitense
CCCAAAAGGAGTGTATGTATTTTTTTAGGTGTTGGCAAGCGGCTTTTTTTATTGCATAAATTAACTGCCGTTCATTACGTTTTTATTGTGCCATAAACACTCTAAGCCAAATTTCCAAAGTTATTGCCCTCCATATATGAATATCAGGCGTATGGGCGCGGTTTAAGAATGATTCTAATTGCTCAATAAATTCTTTATGGTTTATAATACCAAGATTTAAAATTATAGACTCATTATTAAACAATTCCAAAACTCGAATTCTTTCCTTTTGCATTATTCCTACTTCATATATTGCTCCAAAATCAGATTTTATTTTTCTTTTATTCAATTTTTAGGTAGAGTATTTTTCATGGATTTTCTTAATAATGGTTTATTTATACTTGGATTAATAAAATGTTTTAAGGGAATACTAAAAACTAGTTCTATAAGCTCCGGGTCATAAAATGAATGTATTCTATTCAATCCTAAAGGTCTATAAATCTCATTGTTAAACCATATGGAGTCTTCAAAGCAATTTAAAAACTCTAAGGAAAAAATTCTATATTTCAGCAATGGATTCAGGTCTGGATTTTGAAATATTTTAAATCTATCTTGTACATTTTCAATCATGTTATGGTTGTTAATGAAATTTGAATCTAAAAAGCTAGGCATTATTCTATTTATATTTGGTCTGATTGTACGTTCTAAATTATCCGGAATTAATCCTCTAGATATATCAGATTTTATATTAAGCATTTCTCTCTTTGATTTTTCAGTTATATTTAAGAAAAAATCATTTTGAAAAGCAGGACTAAATAATTCATCACTGCCAATACCATCAAAAATATCTTTTGTACCTTTACTTTGTGCGTACTTAGCAGTTATTCGATCTAATTCATAAAACCACCCTTGGTGCGGCTCAATTTGTGGTTCAGAAGACAAATTAGGAACATTTTTTAAAGCCCAATGATCATCAGATTGAATATAATTTGGTTTCCCATTAATTTGATCTATTACTTCATTAATATAATTTTTTTCATCTATTGTTAAAGTGTTTTTAAATACATTAGAATAACAGTTAAATTTTTTTCCAGTTATTTCATTTAGTATACAAGCGATTGCGCCTGAGTCTAATCCGCCACTTAATAATATTCCTGTTTTATTTTTATCTTTAATCCTAACTTTAACCGCGTTGTATAAGGCCTCCTTAATAGATTCTGATGGTTTTTTAATCGTTCCTTTTAATCCATCCCAATAATACCAATATCTAAAAATCTGAACTTCTGTATCTTTGTTTTCCAAAAGAATAAAGTGTGAAGATGGGACAGCATTAATTCCCTTATAGATTGTTCTCATTAACGAGTTTGGCAAAGAATTATCGGGCATACCCGTTAAATAATATCCAATATAGTGAATGTTAAGATTCTTTTGTATTTCCAAAAAATCCATTAGAGTTAGTATTTCTCTTAAATCATCGGAAATAATTAATATTTCATTGTCCTTATAATAATAACTCTTGTTTGTTGGTAATTTACTGCTTGACAAAAGAACCTTGTTATTCATTAAATCAAAAACAGTACAACAAAACTCACCGTATAAACTATTTAACAAGACTTTATTTTTTCACCTTCATTGATATTTATATCCAAATAAGAATTAAAAAAATGTTCAATTTTACTCTCAGAATCGAATATATCGCCAGACAATATGATAAATTTATTATTTATTTTTTAAATATTGAATCATCTTGTTTACTGAGAATCAAAAATTCGCCTTTATTAGATATTAAGTTAAAATTATTATTAGATAATAAATCCTTATAGGCCACTGCATACTTTTTCATCCTAACTATAAGCATTTAAACCTCCGAGTATAAGATGGTAATAGCATTCATGTTATTACCTAATTTGTAGAATCAAGTGTAGGAAGTATCGGATTAGCATCGCTGAAAATTTTTTCATAAGCAATTTTGATATTCTTATTTAATGAAGGATCGTTTTCTTCATATATATTTGTTAAATTAAGAATCTCTTCAACTTGCTTTGTACTGGTACATCCAATCAATAAATGATCCACTATTTGATTTTCCAAAACTTGATATATAAGTGATTTTGAAATGTCAGAATTACTGATCTCGGGCAAGACTCTTTTTAATTCTGAAAAGATATTTCCAGAATGAAAAATTTCTCTACCTATAATTTTTATGCCTTTAGATTTTGCCATTTCTAAAGCAAGTAACATCGGTTCATTATTAACCAGACTTATAGGAACTTGTATAATCTCAGGTATTCCTGAATAGATTGCCGTGTAGACTTCAATGGGACTACATAAAGAAAGTCCATATACTAAGCATTTCCCCTGTCTTTTCTTTTCAATTAAATATTTTTCCCACTGATTAGACTGTAAATCTTTAACTGTTGGCATATGTAACAATAAAATATCAATATAGTTTCTCCCTAATCTTTTTAAACTTTCTTCAAGAGCGAAATCTAGATATGTGGGATTAAAATTTAATTCATGACTAAAACATATATTCTGTTTATAAGGTATTAGCTCTAAATTTTTTTGTAGTTTCTCCAATAGATATCTTTTAGTTTTATCTTTTACTTCAAAATTATAAAAGTTCCACCCTATTTTGGTGGTTATCCTAATATTTGGATTTACTTTTAAAAACTCAGATAAAACAGTTTCAGATTGTCCATAACCATATACATCAGCAGTATCAAAATGATTACATCCAAGTTCAATGGCTCTTTTAATTACCTCTCTTGATGTTTTTTGGTCCTTATAAAACCTAGGTTTGAGGTACCAATAATAATCGGAGGTGATTTTACATCTGAACTTAACGGTATATTCATAATTCCTCCTATACTAATCAATTAATCAATACTCACTAATTCAGCCTAAGAAGTGTGGAAAGAATCAATGTTAGAGATATTGCAGCTAAGTGCTCTCCGCGGCTAAAGGAGTGATGGTAGCATTTCTTTGAATGGGATTCAGCCTATCCATTTCATTTATTAGGGGAAGTCAGTATCCTTAACTAAACATCCCCTAATAAAACACATTCATCTCAAAGTCATAAGCGGAGATAGGATGCCTAAATATTAGACAGAACATCCAAATATCTAAAAATGAAGATAATCTATTTATTGATAACCTTAAAATTTAGTAATCTCAGTGATCAATCTTCTATGATATTTCATTCCATACTTTTTGCATATAATTGGATGATTGCTTTGATTGCTATAATTGATCTCTGGCAGATTTAACATTGTATGCTGATTGAAAGCTAAAAAATAAAGATCGACAATTCTTCTTATAGTAAAAATAAATTCTGAAGTTCATCGTTCCCTTGTTTAATACGTAAATTAATTAACTGTAATCAATTCAAACAATTTAAGATCATTAATAACCTTAATCACATCTTCTGTTATTTCTTCTACCGGACTGTTATACTTTCTTGCTAGTACTTCTATTATATTTTTTGTCGAATTATTAGCTTCTAACAAATTCCAAATATCAGTTGCACTAGAATTTAGTCTATAATACCGACCTGTTTCTATTGATAATAGAACTCCTCCATCATCAGTTTTTTGAAAGACAACACTACTAGATTGATTTAATACTTTTTCCACTATTTAACCTCCCGCTATAAAATTTAAATATCTCCAGAATACTCCCGTATTCTCATTTTTTCATCAACGCCAACTCGTAGACTCACCAACATAAGTGGATATATTTTGAATATATATATCTGATATTTACAGGATGGGGCCATCCTAACAGCCAAACTGGGTTAGTTTGGAAAATATTATAACCGTGCTAAGGTCTCTTCACGCAAGTCACGGTCGCTAACCCTCCCTTTTCTCTCCGGATGGTGATCCACACATTCCTTCGTCCTGCGTATCCATAGGTGGAGGTTGGATAATGCTTCTTTGCTGGGTCTGTTGCCCGAATGGTGTAAATAAGCTCCAACTCTTCACTATTGGTGTTTGTCACTGAGATATACAAGGTTATTCTGAAGTAAGTTTTTAATTGATTTGTGGTATTCCCGTAATAGTTTAGAACCATCATATTCGCATTGTTTTTTGCCCGATGGCAAACAACACTCGCAATAACTTACAACACAAGGCGATGAGTGACTGTTGCTTCTTTAGCAGGCGGTCTGCTCGCTTGGTGTGATACTGATGCAAGGCTTTAAACGTAGGGTTTATGGGCAACCATTGGGCGAATAGCTAAATAGAGTGCTCTTCTTAAACGACTTCGTCCTCTTTTGGATATTCTTGTTTGCCCTTTGAAATTTGCCAAACTATGTTCTCGTAGAGAGAGCAAGTTAACCAACTTGTTGGGGATGACTGTAATTCGTGATGTCTCCCACTTCCGCATAGAATAAAGCGACGGTGGTGGCACCTATGCCAGGAATGTTTCTCATTTCTTTAGCTCCTGGTAACCTATCTACCAGGCTTCGAGCTCTTCATCCAATTCACTTAATTGCTTTTGGTAAGGTCATATTGATCTAACAGGCACTCTAACTCCCGTTTGGTGAACACCTATTTGTATCCCAAACGCTTTTCTTGGCGGTTTCTACAAGCTTAGTGGTCCGTTTAATACCTACACCGCGTTGTACAAATGGCTTCCACTGTGACAACACATCTTCCGGTGTCATCCCTTGGATTTGAGAAGGGAATGGAAAGAGCCTCAGTGTACACAGGGCTGCTTTTCCTTCCCAGTCTCCGAACACACAGAAGAACTCCGGAAAGTAGCGTTGGATACCGTTCTGGGTTCGCCCTTCAATAATCATCAGTTGTTTGGTCAGCTGATCTCTTAGTTTTCCTTCTCTTAGTTCGGCATAAATACCTTCCAAGAGGTTTGGTACGGAGTATCGGCCATCCTTTATCAACTGTGCGATTACGCGGGCATCTTTCGTATCATTTTTGGTCGGTGATATATCATCTAGCTCGGTCGATTTCTTCACATGCATCGGATTGACTATGGAGCGAAGGAAATACACCAGATTCAGCCAATAATGCCCCGTAGGTTCTACAAATATGACATGTTTTTCCCATTGTCCTTTTGATGATGCTCCATCCAATCCAATAAAAGTTGAAATCCATGAATTCGGTTATCAAAGACCAATCGCTTTCCAAATTCAATTCTCGATCATCTTGTGCACGTGCCACGTCAATCCTCAAAAACTTTCATTACAGGAATGCTCCTTATTCATTACTTAATATATAACTACTTGATTGTTTAGTAAATTGAGAATAATATTCTCCTCGTTCCTCCATTAATTCTTGATGATCTCCAAATTCAATAATTTTCCCATCCTTCATCACCACTATATAGTCAGCCATCGTTGCAAGTGCTAAACGGTGGCTAATCACGATAGCAATACTTTCTTTTGCCATTTCCTTTAGAATATTGAATATATCATATTCGGTATTTGGATCTAGTGAGGCAGTTGGTTCATCCAAGATAACAATTTCACTTTGATCCTTTCTCATCAAAGCTCTTGCTATTGATATTCGTTGCCATTGTCCGCCTGATAAATCAATTCCTTTGTCCAATTGTTTCGTTAATGGAGTATCAAGATCATACTCTAAATTTTCAAGGAGTTCCCTGATCCCAGCGCCTTCTGCTGCTTTATAAATATCATGATCATCATTTATATTGCTTAAATCTCCAAATCCGATATTTTCACGAGCAGTATTAGGAAATCTGGAGAAATCTTGGTTAACAACAGCAAGATTTTTTCTATATTCCTCAATATTGAATTCCTTAATATCAGTACCATTAAAAATGATTTGCCCTTTACTTGGATCATACATACGGGTTATTAGTTTCGCTAACGTGGACTTACCGGCTCCATTATCACCAACGATGACAACCATTTCTCCTTTTTTTATTTTTAAATGAATATTGTCCAAAACAAGTTTTTCATGACCAGGATACGAAAAAGACACGTTTTGAAAATGTAAGAAAGCGGAATCATTAGCAACTTCACTCATGGAGGCGTTTCCTATTTTTAAGCTCTGTTTAAATTTAAAAGATCAAATAATGCTGAAGAAGCTAAAGCTATTCTTTGAACTTCTGTTAGATTACCTACAAAAATAAAGATACTTCTTCTTACCTGATAAACGAGACCAGCAAAAAGTGCTAAATCACCAAGACTAAAAGCTCCATTCCCCGCCATGTAGACAACGTAGATATATGGGATTCCGACACCTATACCACTTAAAAGTGACCAGGATAAAATGACATTGGTCCCTTTTTTCCTTACATCCTGAATCTGTTTAAACGCTTCATCAAAAAGTTTATTCCATCTGTCCAGAAAAAAAGATGAAAGTTGATATTGACGTAATTCCTTAGAAAAAGTCTCATTTGTTAGTACGTTTTCATTAATGCTCATTTGTTTCACCAAATCAGCTTGGGAAAATTCTACACTCCAAGTTTTTTCCTCATACTGAAGCTGCTTGTAAATAGATGGAATAGCCGTAACAAAAATGATTATCGGAACCCACCATGCAATTGAAAATGAAAGGATAAATACAGGAATGAATGTAAAAAAACCAATCAAGAGGTTAATCATAACATTCACTAATTGCGTTATTTTTTGTATATTCCCATGTGCTAAATGTAAATAATTCAGTAATTTAGGATCTTCAAAAAGTGAGATGTCATCAAACTCAGAAACTTTCTTAAATATTCGTCTTTTAATACCTCCAACCAATTTATCCTTTAACTTTGCTAATTGAAAACCATTAATTGTCTCAGCAGTATCAAGCACAATATTAATTAATATAAAAGATGACACTCCAAAGTAAAACATCGCTGCTTAAGATAGCGCTTACGCCATTCAAGCCAGAGGATGTATTCGCTATAATGACAGTTTCATCAATAACCAACTTACTTAAATACAATACAACTATGGGTCCAGAGCCCACGATTAAATTAATAAAGATCAGGCCCCAAATATCATTTGATGCAATTTGCAAAACTAACCTTATCGTTCTTAAGAGTGACAAAAACATTTTCCTCATATTATTCAAGGACCCTTATCACTCCAGATTCTTAAGGAGTGTATAAATTCTTTTCCATAACTAGTTAAATCGGCATGTTTTTCGATGGTCTCTATTGCTGATATGACTTGGTTCTTATAATACTTAATACGTCCAGAAATTCTATTTTCATATTCTGGATACCTTTCTTGTATACTACTTAAAAGATAATTTAAGCGAAGATGCACATAAGCTCCATGAATAATCCCTTCCATAGGACGAAGATCTTTCCTCCAAGGCGAGGGATATAATTTTTCGTCAGGTTTTAGCAAAGGATAGATTTCATTTAATTTGTCCAGTTTATTGTGTCCATTTTCATGGACAACTAAATCTATTGTATCTATGATATCCTCTTCTGGTGTGACGTAAATTGCGCCGATCAAAGCATCTATACTAAAAGCTTTAACAGAAGGGTTTTTTATCGGCACTATAGTGTTAGTATGACATTTTATATCTAACATGAATTCTGGAGCACTTTCTTCAATCAATTCTAGACATGAATAGAAAGTGTTTTTTAAGTTTGTATCTGTCGTAAGTATTGAGGAGTCCAGCTCACTTTTATCTGCTGAACTGTATTTACTTATTACATTTACTCCCAACTTTTTATACCACTTACTATTTTGCAATCTAAAATCGTCAAAAACAGTGTCTGGCTCATTTTTTGATTTATTATTCTTACCATCTCATCAAGTATACTGCTATTACTACTATTAATAGAGGACAAAATATTTACACCATAGGCGAAAAGAGACTCTTCCAGTACCTTTTTCTTTTCTAAACTAGATAGAGACCAAAACTCTTCAAGTATTGGTATATAATCAGAAACTATTTTTTGGTTTTTTAAAGTATTTGTTAAAACAAAAAATTTCTCCTCTAATAACTGTATGTACCTATCAGTTAAAAGTTCACTTTCAGTAACAGAAAATAGTAAGTTGTTGAAGTCGACATTGTCAGTTTTCATATTTAACATTAACAATTACCACCTTATTTTCTAAAGAGGAGTTCGACTCCTCTTTAGAAAAAATTTTCATATCTACCAATCAGGATGGCAGTTTCAGGCATTTCTTAACAATGGTAATATGTTAGGTGTTATTTAGCACCCATGTCTAGACCCGTTTGTTGTCCTATCAGTTCCACCAGAACTACCGCGATGTGTTAATTCTTTAACTGATCCCAAATCTGTAACAATTGGTTTTTTCCATTTCATGACTTCCCCTCCCCTCAAGTGTTTTTAATATAGTAAAAGGTTAACAAACTGTGGATGTAAACGAATTCAATATGTGCTGTCTCATATTTTTGTGGCATGAGGTACATTTGCATATTAAAGTTGAGAATGTCTCTATTTATTAACCTGTTTACTTTTACTATTAAGATCATATGACCCAACTGTTGCAATTGAAATGATTATAAGATTACTGCTCTGTTAAACAATGAAAATATTACAACGATTCATACTATATGTAATAGTATGAATAATTTAAACAAAAGTCAAGTATGATTTTTGGGAATAAATTAAGCTAAACACATCTGAAAAAAAATAGGTAAGATGTTAATGGGCAAACATAGCTATTTTTTGTACACCCTTGTCGATAAAGCTATGTTATCCGGGATTTAGATTCATTTATAATTTTTTTGTAATCAATGTGTTCATCAAAATGTATAGAAAGAACTTTATGCAATATTAAAATATTCTCATATTTACCAGCTTGCTCGTAACATGGGATGATTTTTTGATTATATTATATAAAAGTTTTACATCAATCTTGTTTCGTGGATATTTAGTATTTTTAATGTAACTATAAAAACTAAAGAGATTTTGCTTTTGAAAAAGAATATCTAATGCTGTTTCAAGATACAAGTTTGCAGTTAAATAGTCTCCTTTTTCATATATATATCTCCCAACAAAATATATGGATCTATATATTCACTGTTTAAAAATATGCTATTTTTGCATAATTGAATAGCGAAAGAGATATTTTTGTTTTTAATACACTTTGCCTTAGCAAAATTAAAGATTGTATTGTTCTTATATATGTTATCCCAATCTCTAAAATATTCGGAAGCTATATCATATTTTCTATTGTAAAAATAAGCAAAGCCAGGACATATCCAGTAATTATTCTTATAGTCGTAATCAAATTGATAAATCTCATTTTTCAATTCAACTTCAATTCTAGCTAACCATGATTTTATTGCTAATACATAACTGCCTTCCATAGTATACTCATTTTCATTTAATAAACTTAAGAAATATTTTCTCGCATATTCATATTGATTATTATGAAATAAACAGGCACCTTTACTTAGCTTATCTATTGGAAATAATTCTTTATTTTCGGTGATAAGAAACTGTATATAATCTGCTAAACACTTCCATTGAAATGGAGTATAGCCCCCTTGTATTGATGTACAAATAGTTATTATTTTATTTAAAATATTATTTTTCTCCAAAAATCTTATTAATTCTTTAGGTTGTTCCCATATAGATAAAGATTCTTTGTAGCCAACAAATGTAGGAGACGTTATAAAGTAATCTATATCTATATCGAGTAAAACAGGTTCATTTATTTTAGGCAATAAATCATATGGTCCTACCCAAATTTCGCAATCATTTAATTTTCCAGTAATAACACCATTTTTTAACACTTTAATATTTTGGGTACCATTAAATTGGAGATGTAGCAAAACTTCCGTATGGCGGAACTTATTCTTATGAAAGTCTTTCGGTATTATCCAATAGTAACTATTTACAATGTTGGTATTTATTGCATGCCTAATAAAAGAACCTATATGTAGTTCTTTTTCATCCTGAATATCTGAATGAGCATCAATATGTAATAAAGTCGCTTTAGATATATTATTTTCCTTCCAGATATAGTAAGCTTCATCGTGATCATCGATAACATGTATCAAAATATTCACCCCTTTCCGTAAAATCTGATAATTATGCTAACCTCTTGAACTCACCTTGGTCTATACATTTTCCTTTATTTTATTTGATGAATGAATTTCATAATTCTAAGGTCTTGCCACGCAAGGCTTCCGAGACATAAAAAAGGAAGTACCTCCCCAAATTCTGTATAATGGTAGTCGACGAAAACAGCCATAGAACAGAAGGAGATGTACTTCCATGACCATTATACGACAACTAAGCCTTTTTGACATGCATGAATTATACGAAATGGAATCTACCCACCATTT
>NZ_JAALFC010000065.1 GCF_011058155.1 Litoribacterium kuwaitense
AAAAATTGATCGATATGCTCAAGGTCTTCATCAATGTTTAAAAATTCGGACCATTTTTCCGGCGTCCGATTAAAATGACACAGCAGCTCAAATACGGTCATATGAATCGACGACATCGGCATCATCGAAAACTTATGGGCACAAGATAGCTTTTGATAGGCAGCTTGTATCTCTTTAATCTTTTCGATGACTTTAGTGTCTTCATATAAGTTGCAGACAATTGTATTGCCAGGAAACCACTTCAACCTCCCTTCTTCGTTGAATTTTTTCGTTGAACCTACAGCATCTGTGAATTGAATCATGATATCTGTCACCCTTCATAAAAATAAAAACTTATGACATCGATGTCATAAGCTCATTAGAACATATAATTACTAAAAAATCATTAATGTATTGTTAAGAAATTGTTAACGACGCCGGACACTCTCCCGTAAAATGAGTTCTGTCGGGATTTCAAGGGACGTCGGTTTTTTATCTTCCATCAGATCTAACAAGTTATGAACGACTTTTTTGGCAAGCTCGACATAATTTTGCGCGATCGTCGTTAAGGACGGCACATAATATGCAGCTAACGGAATGTCATCAAATCCGATCACCGATACATCGCGTGGCACATCGATTTGCAGCTCATGAAAGGCGCGAAATAACCCGGCTACTTTTTCATCCCCTGACACGAAGATCGCATCCGGTAAATGTTTAAGCTCCTTATAGCGATTGTGAGCGTAGCGGTAGACGTCTTCCGTCGTTCTCATGTCATAAACGACATCAACCCACCCCGGATTAAACGACTGTGCCTCATAAGCATCCTTCGCACCTTGCACCCGATCCGCATTGACGATCGAATTGGCACCAATCATCATCATCATCTGCCGATGCCCTTGTGCTAATAAATATTCTGTCAGTGAATAAAGCGCTCCGTAATCGTCGTTCGTGACGTAATTGACATCATCGGTATTACTTTTCCCAAACACGACAAAAGGCTTTTTGAGTTTACGAAGCAATGAAATCCGCTCGTCCTCAGGTTCCTCATAAAAAAGAACCGCCCCATCGATAAAACTGGCCCCAGAGCGCAGAAGCGAATTTTCCAGATCGTCTCCTTGATCAAAATATTCCACCATGACATTAAACTGATGCGCCCGACATTCTAAAATCAGCTTTTCTAACAAAATATGAAACCACTTTAACGGATAAGCTTCTGATTTTTTTACTGAGATGAGAATGTTTTTGTACGACGTACTGCGTAAATGGCGGGCATACGAGTTCGGTGTATAATTTAACTCTTCGATGACTTTTTGAATCGCCTCATACGTCGAGGCGCGTACGTTCTTCTCCCCATTCACCACACGGGAAACCGTTTTTGGTGAAAATCCTGAAATCTTGGCTATATCATAAATTGTTATTTTCCCCATCGTTCGCCTCCGAAATGCTTTTTCGCCCCTCTAAGTTAGCGGCAAGTTGTTTAATGACTTTGTCTCATCATACTATAGTTTATAATCTGGCATCAAAGCCTGTTAGGAAACGGTTAAAGAAACCACTCCTCCTTCTTATCTTCCACCTGTTATAAAGCAAAACGACTCATCTTAGTCATGAAAAAACTGCACCTTCAATGGTTAGCTGTAACCTAACCATCGAGGTGCAGATGTCGTTTTTCACAAGCTTGACCGGGCTACCCGCTTCTTGCTCACTTATGCCTCAATATGAATGCCGATCTGTTCATTTTCCAGCTCGACGTTTTTCATGCCTTCTCGTTCACCAAATTCGATTGTCTTCACGAGCAAGTTCGTCTGCAAAAGGGCGTGGAACTGTTCGATGACTTCGTGCATACGCTCACTTACCGCGAGGGATAGACGGACTCGCTGTTCCACCGGCAGGTTTAATTCTTTGCGATATTGTTGTACAGCGCGAATGAGTTCGCGTGCCAAACCTTCCTTGCGCAGGTCGTCTGTCATCTCTGTATTTAAAAAGACCGTAAATGTTGCGTCTGCTGCCATCTCCAGACCTTCCTGCGGTTTTTGCTTGATCAGTAAATCTTCAGCTTCGACACGCACCTCTTCACCCGTTGGCGCTGTAGTTATGAGGTAGCCTTGGTTTGCGACTGTTTTTGCTTCGTCGAGAGAGAGCGACTGAGCTGCCTTTTGGACGACACCGACGCGCTTCCCTAGCTTTGGTCCGGCGGTTGCGAAATTCAATTTAATATCATAGGTGACGGCAGAACCGGCTGTTTCCTGCAAGTAAATGTCCTTTACGTTGATCTCGTCCTTGATAATCGCAACATATTTTGCGAGCGCCTCCGTTTCTTCGGTTGCGCCGACGACCGTCAAGGCGGCGAGCGGCTGCTTCGTTTTTATGTTTTTTGCATTCCGCAGCTGACGAGCGAGCTCAATCACTTGGAGAACGCGTGCCATCTCGTGCTCCAACGTGGAATCAATTTGGCTTTGATCCGCTTGTGGAAAATCAGTGAGATGAACACTTTCCCCTGTTAAATTCATATGCAAGTCTTCGGCAATAAACGGGGTGAACGGTGCCATTAATTGACTCGATTTCACTAACACCGTATGCAGTGTGTGAAAAGCGGCCCGCTTATCATCATTCATGCCTTCTCCCCAGAAACGATCACGGGAACGGCGAATGTACCAGTTACTCACCTGCTCGATCAATGCCGACAGCTCCCTGGCACCGGCCGTAAAATCATACGCGTCAAGCAAAGCCGTCACGTTTTTGATCACTGTATTCAAGCGAGACAACACCCAACGATCGAGCAGTGTCAGCGCGCCTTTTGGCTCTTTGTCAGCATCAAAGCCGTCAATCAGTGCATACATCGTGAAGAAAGAATGCGCATTATGCAGCGTATCAATCATTTTCGATTTCGCCTGACTGACGATATTTTTGGAGAAACGCTTGTTGTTCCAAGGTGCACTATCTGCTAAAAGTGCCCACCGCAACGCGTCTGCCCCAAAGTCAGAGACGAGCTCCATCGGGTCGATGACGTTTCCTTTGCTTTTAGACATTTTCCGTCCGTCTTCGTCTAAAATATGCCCTAATGAAAGTACCCGTTTGTATGGCGCTTTCCCCGTAAAGAGCGAAGAAACCGTTAAGAGGCTGTAAAACCAGCCGCGCGTTTGGTCGACCCCTTCCGCAATCACGTCTGCCGGGAATTGTTTTTGAAACAGCGCTTCATTTTCAAATGGGTAATGGTATTGCGCAAACGGCATCGCCCCGCTGTCAAACCAAACGTCGATCACTTCTTTTGTCCTCGCCATATCCCCAGCGCACGAAGGACACGTCAGCACGACATCATCAACGTACGGCTTGTGTAGCTCAAGGTCGGCGGCAACGGCATGTTTCGCATGATCCTGTAAATCTTGCCTGCTTTTCGGTGCATATTGATGCGCACAGCTTTGACATACCCATACGTTCAAAGGGGTCCCCCAATAACGATTACGGCCAAGGTTCCAATCAACCATGTTCTCGAGGAATTTGCCAAAGCGGCCGTCTTTCATATGGTCAGGGTGCCACGTGACCGACTGATTGTTTTGCAAAATGGTGTCTTTGATCGCTGTCGTTTTGATAAACCAGCCTTCCATCGCATAGTAGATGAGCGGCGAATCGCAACGCCAACAGTGCGGATAGCTATGCTCGTATTTTTCCTTCGCGTACAAAAGACCTTTGTCGGAGAGCATTTTAATGATCGTGACGTCACAACCTTTTGCGAACTGACCGGCGAGTGACGGAATGGCTTCCGTATAGCACCCCGCTTGATCGACTACATTCACAAAATCTAAACCGCTTGCTTGGATCGCCTGATAGTCATCCTCACCGTGCGCCGGTGCGATATGCACGACTCCGGTACCGCTATCGTCGGTGACAAACGCTGCCGCTAACACTTCATGACCTCGATTGAGATCGAGATCTGTAAACGGCGGCTCGTACGTGAGGCCAACAAACTCACGCCCTTGATGCTCACTCACGATGTGTACGTTTTCGCCTAAGACGTCGTGCACAAGCTTTTTCGCGACGATCAACACGTCTTCGCCTTGCTGCGCTTTAACGTATGTCACGTCCTCATGGACTGCAAGCGCCACATTCGCCGGCAGCGTCCACGGCGTCGTCGTCCAGCCTAAGAAATATTCATTGTCAGTATCACTCACTTTAAACTTTGCCGTCACCGACAAATCTTTCACATCTTTATAACCTTGCGCCACTTCATGGGAGCTTAGCGACGTCTGGCAGCTCGGGCAGTACGGAACGACGCGATGCCCTTGATAGAGCAGGCCTTTTTCGTGAATCGTCGCTAAAATATGCCAGACACTTTCGATATAGTCATTTTGCAATGTGACATACGGATCATCCATGTCGACCCAATAGCCGATTGCGTCAGTAAACGTACGCCATTGCCGCTCGTAGTCAAACACACTTTTCTTACATTCTTCAATAAATTTCTCAACGCCGTAAGCTTCGATCTCGTGCTTCCCCGAGATGCCGATGCTTTTTTCAACACCGAGCTCGACAGGCAGCCCGTGCGTATCCCAGCCTGCCTTACGAATGACTTGATACCCGCGCATCGTTTTATAGCGCGCCACGAAATCTTTAATGACACGACCGAGCACATGCCCTGCATGCGGCAGCCCATTCGCGGTCGGCGGGCCTTCATAAAAGACAAACGACTGTTGTCCTTCGCGTTGTGTCATCGATTTTTGAAATGTTTGCTTTTCCTGCCAAAGCGCTTTGACCCGCTCTTCGCGTTGTAAAGGTTGTTCACGTACATCAACATTTTTCACGCTCATCACGTCCTTTTCTTTTGTCAACGCATTAAAAAAACCCGCCCCTAACCGAAGTTAGGGACGAGCTTGCACCCGCGTTACCACCCTGATTCTATTTATAAAACCGGCATCCGGTTCATTCAATAGCACTCATTCTACGTACCACCATACGCGTTCCGGATAACGGCGGAATACCGGCAAAGCTTAAATGATGTTCAGCTTTGCTTCTCGGAGAGGATGTTCAATATGGACTGGAACATTGACTTTCAGCAACCGTCAACTCTCTGTCGTTCAGCTTCCACATTTACTCGTTCTCGTCATCGAATGTACGACATGCTTTTTTCAGATTGATTATAGCATTCAGGTCCATCATGTCAAGGAGACAGCTGCCTACCCTTGACCTTTCATACGCTGTTCACGCAAAAGCTCCTTCGACACTTTAGGCGCCAGCCATAACGTCGGCAGCAGTAAAATCGATACTGGTACAGCGCTCACGACGATAAAACTTTGCAGAGAGTCGATACTGCCATCGCCAATAAAAAGCAGAATGCCTGCAATGATCCCCATCAATACACCCCAGAAGATGCGGAGCCAAATTTGCGGATTGCCTTCACCGGAAACCGCCATCGCGATCGTATACGACATCGAGTCGCCGGTCGTCACAACGAATACGATCGTCAACAGCAAGAACAACGGGGCAATAATGAAGCCAAGAGGTAATTGTTCGGTAATGGCGATCATCGCGGCAGGCATGCCTCCCGAGCTGAGCTGTTCAGAAACCGAGCCTGGGTTTTCAATCTCAAAGAAAATGCCTGAACCACCGACAACAGTAAACCAGAACGTTGTCACAATGGGCGCAATGACGCTAATCGAGATAATCATTTGGCGAATGGTACGGCCACGTGAAATCCGGCTGACGAGAATCGCCATCATCGGTCCATACCCGATAAACCAGCCCCAAAAGAACACCGTCCAGCTGGCCAGCCACTGTGAATCGCCACGGAAAGTCCCCATAGAGATAAAATTATTCAAATATGAACCAAATGAAGAAATAAACGTGTTTATAATAAAGCCACCGGGACCAACAATGACAACAAAAAGAATAAGTCCTAAAGCGAGACGCACATTAAAATCACTTAACATTTGAATCCCTTTATGAAGTCCGGTAATTGCAGAAATCGTCGTCACAAGCACTAACACAACAATAATCGCGATTTGTGTCATTAATTCGTCTGGAATCCCGAATAAAGCATGTAATCCATAGCTTGCCTGAAGTCCTAAAAAGCCGATTGGACCAATGGTTCCTGCCGCCACTGCAATAATCGCAAAAGCGTCAATCATCGTGCCGAGAAAACTGTGTCTCAGTTTCTCACCAAAATGGGGTACAATAACGTCCTTGGCTTTAAAGGCATCCCTTTATGGTAATGACCGTACATCATGACAATCGCACTCAATGTGCCAAGAATTGCCCACGCTAAGAAGCCCCAATGCATATAACTTTGGGCCAAGGCCGGCATAATTGCTTCTGTCGTTGCATCTCCCAAACCTTCGTGCACTGGTGGTACAGTAAGGAAATGATACATCGGCTCAGCCGCCGCCCAAAACACCCCGCCACCGGCGAGCAAAGTCGCCATAATAATGGAGAGCCATTTAAACGTGCCCATTTCCGGCTTATCCAAATATCCTAGCTTGACATGACCATATTTTGAAAAGGCAATAACTAATCCAATGATAAAGTTCAATAACAATAATACTTGCCAAAAGGCACCGAAATACTTGGCGGACCAGGCGAACCCGTCGCTCACCATCCCTTTGACTGCCTCAACATTCCATATTGACGCAATGACAAACAAAAGTAATAATCCACCACTTACACCAAATACGGGCCAATCGACCTTTGAGGAAACAGGTTCCTCACTTTTTTTAGACATTTCGTTTAGTATGCTCCTTTGATATTCAGCCTTTATGAAAACACATTTTCAAACTCTCTCATATATTGTTTCCCATGTAAAGGAGCAAATAACAGCAAAAAGTTTGTTTAAGGACGGTGAAGCTTGGATACAAGAACATACCACTCAATAGATAAGAGATCGTCTGGAATGCTTACAACAAATTAAATTGTTCTAAGTAATATACTGCAGCATTGTTGCATCGTTAAGGGTTGAGGTCCGTCGTGACGTTTCGTTTCATCACAATTCTTTACTTCGTCGGAACAATTTGGCGAAGGCAGAACAACACTGGCTTCGGTATCTCTTCATGTAATCATTCACGAAATACGCTTCCCAAAAATGCCAGCGAAAAAAGACCTCTTTCCATCTCCTATGGAAAAAGGTCGCACGCGTATCTCGTTTACTATGCACACACAACCTTATTTCTTCTTTGCAAATCTCTTTTTCATAAACCGGCTAAACAGAAGTACGCCGACGACGAGCGCTACATTCAAGACGAGCGTCACAAGGACGAGCTGAAACTCGACAGTGCCCGGCGGCGTCATCAATATCAGTAATGCGCTAAAAACAGCAAAGATAACGGCAATGTAGAAAATTAGTTTGAAGAAGCTGTCAAACGCCATTTCGGTATCCTTTCTGCATGGTGACAGGCGACGACGCCATGCTCAACTTCACGCAACTCTGGATGCTCCTGCTGACAGCGTTCGTCCGCAAACGGACAGCGTGGATGAAACGCACAGCCACTCGGTGGGTTGACGAGGCTAGGCACCTCAAGTCCTTTTAACGGCAGCTCTCGCTTCACTTTTGAGATTTTCGGATCAGGGATCGGCACTGCCGTTAGTAGAGCTTGTAAATACGGATGCTGGGGGTTTTTCATCAATTCACCAACAGAGCTGAGCTCTACCACTCTCCCTAAATACATGACCGCAAGACGCCCGCGTTGCGCGATAAAACGAGCGGTTGCGAGATCGTGCGTAATGTAAATGAAGGCAATATTTAACGTTTGATTGAGTTTTGTCATTAAGTCGAGAATCGCTAACCGTAAGGAGACGTCAACCATCGAGACGGGCTCATCAGCAACAATAACCTCCGGATCGAGGGAGATGGCACGTGCCATGAGAACGCGCTGTCGCTGTCCGCCGCTTAATTGGTGGGGAAATTTTGTTAAAAACTGCTCGGCAGGCTTTAAGCCGACGGTTTCGAGCAACTCAACGATTTTTGCACGTACTTTTCGTCCACCTTTAGCGACGTTGTGCCGCACAAGCGGCGCAGCGAGAGACTGCTGGATCGTTTTCGCCGGGTTTAAGGCTGCATATGAATCCTGCTGCACGAGCTGAATATTCGTCCGATATGCCTTTTTCTTTTGACCGCTTAGTTGACGAACGTCCTCACCTTTATAATAATATGTCCCTGCCGTCGGCTGATGGAGTCCAGCAATCACTTTGCCAAGCGTCGTTTTGCCACAGCCACTTTCTCCGACAACCGCAATCATTTCACCGGGTTCAATGGCGAGGCTAACGTTGGACAAAGCTTTAATCGTCGTACCTTTTTCTTCTTTGTTCGGAAAGTGCATCGACACATGATCGAGCGTCAAAAGTGATGTCATTTTATCGTCGCCGCCTCCTCTTTATCTGGATCATACAGATGACAAGCTGGACGGTAGCCTTCTTCCGTAGGAACCAGTTCGGGCTCAATCGTCTTACAAGCGCTCATCGCAAGCTCGCACCGCGGATGGAACGGACAGCCAAACGGTAACTTTAATAAGTTTGGCGAAGCGCCTGGAATCGGCTTAATTTGATCGAGGTCGTGAATGAGTGACGGAACAGCTTTGAGCAATCCGGCCGTATATGGATGCTTTGGGTGCTCAAAAATCGCATGAATGTCATCAAACTCGACGACTTTACCGGCATACATAACCCCAAGATAATCCGCCACCTTCGCGACAACCGCAATATCGTGCGACAGCAAAAGTAACGTAATGCCAAGCTCACGGTTGATCTTCTCTAAAATCGAGAAAATATAGTCTTGGGTGATGACATCTAAGGCCGTCGTCGGTTCGTCTAGAATGACGACCTTCGGCTCTAACAACAGGCTAAACGCAATCATGACCCGCTGCTTCATCCCCCCGCTCAGTTCATGAGGATACGCCCGCATCATCCGTTGCGGCTCAAGCTTGACGTACTCCAGCAGCTCGGTCGCTCGTTGTTCAATCTCTCTTTCAGTCGCATCCTTCTTATGCGCTCGATACGTTTCGGTAATTTGCTCCCCAATCGTCACAACCGGATTTAACGAGTTTTGCGCTGCCTGAAAGACCATTGACACGTCCGACCACCGATACTGACGCAACGCTTTTTCCGACATTTGTAAAACGTCCTTACCGTCCACCCGAATTCCGTTTGCCGAAATCACCCCTGGCGCCGACACCATCCGGAGCAGTGTCGAAGCTAAGGTCGATTTCCCGCTCCCACTCTCACCGACAAGCGCCGTCACCTTCCCTTTTGGAATCCGAAGCGTCACATCGCGCACCGCCTGCACCGTGCCTCCGCGCAACGGAAAATCAACATTCACCCGCTCAAATTCGATGATGTTTTCCATTTAAGCACCACCTCTCGTACGCAATCTAGGATTTAAAGCTTCATCCAGCCCATTGGCAAGAAAAATCGTGCCGAGCTGAAACAACGCAAGACAGACGATCGGCGACAGCACATACACGTAGCCGTTCGGATTAAAGATACCGCCCGTTTGGGAAATCGCCAGGTTCAGCATTTGCCCCCAGTTCGTCGGCGAATATGGTGCTAAGCCGAGCATCATAATGGCAACGCTGCCGACAATCGCTCCACGCATAATCATAATAAAGTTGATCGCCAAGTAGGAGACGATATTCGGCATTATTTCTTTAAAGATCATGTGAGGCAAGCCTAAATCCATCACCTTACAGATGACGATAAAATCCCTTTCCTTTAACGAAATGACTTGCGACCGCACAGCCCTCGTCAACCCCGGCCAGCTCCATGCACTCAGCACAAGCGCAAAAGAAAACGGGTCTTCAATCGACAAAAATGCTGCCAAAATAATAAACACAGGTAACGATGGAATCGTTAAAAACAAATTCGTCAGCATCATCAGCACCGTGTCGAGCTTCCCGCCGACAAGTCCCGAAATCATTCCAAGCACCGCCCCAAAGGTCAGCGTCACCGCCGCCGCCAGTAAACCGATGAATAGAACCTCCTGTGAGCCGTGCACAATCTGCGCCCACACATCCCGTCCCCCATAATCTGTCCCGAGCCAATGCTCAAAGCTCGGCTGTTCGTACCGATTTTCATAATCGACTTGCATATTTAACGGAAAAATCCGCGGTCCAACCGTTGCCATAAGAATGAAAAAA
>NZ_JAALFC010000066.1 GCF_011058155.1 Litoribacterium kuwaitense
CTCCTGCATCACTCGGTTACGTTTAGCATCAAAGGTGATTCCTATCGCATGGAAGAGAAGAAAAAGGCCGGGGTATTTCCTCTGCCTTCAGCTCCAGAAACAGCAAAGTGAGGAATTTTAGTCCGGCGTTTTTGGGGATTTTTAACCCGATATTGACAAATATTCTTTGGTTTTTCAAATGTGTATTTTGGAATACTATATAGAACAGAAGTTCCTGAGCATAATCAAGGGAGATTCTTCGGTTTTTTAAACTCATTTATGGTTATTTCTATACCATTAGGAACAATCATGAATGGAATACTTTTGGAATACTATGAACCTTCACACTTAATATTTTATCTAGGTGTAATAACATTTGTAGTATCACTTTCTTCTGCAGCTTACTTTAAAAAGAAATTAGCGTGACATTCAATATTGTGTCTGTCGATAAATTTAAGCCCATTCATGATTATAATGTAGCACCGGTCAATAAACTAGATAAGGTCGAACTGATTTTTCAGCCAATAACCTATACTCAATATGCAAGTGTATCAATTCACGATTGAAAAGTTCGGGAAAGCAGTTACAATGTGGCTTGTAAGGTACACAATTGTGACACCCTTTAGGAAATGTGGAGGTGTAACATGTCTCTAAGTATTGGGGAAGCTGCCATAACCAAAGCAAAAAGCGCAGGTGATAACAAATGATAAAAAAGGTGCTAACAGCCCCGTTTGTATTTGGCAACTAAAAAATTAAAAAATGCGATATTCGGAAATTAAAAATGATGCGCTTGCCAATGGATGCTCATTTCGATTCATTCATCATCAATGAGTCTTTGTGACGAAAACTATCACGGTTGAATACAACTAGGTGAGAGTGGTGAATCAGCCGGTCGACAAACGCTTCTGTCAGGATCGGATCACCAAAAATGTGATTCCACTGCCCAAAATGAAGATTTGTCGTGACAATGACACTGCGTCTCTCATAACACAGGTTCAGAACTTTGAAGAGGAGTTCTGCCCCCTGTTTGTGTAGTGGCACATAGCCCAGCTCATCCAAAATCAAAAGGTCCAAGTCTTCAATTTGCTTATACATTTTTCCTAAGGTGCCTTTTTCATTGGCATCTAATAAAACATTCACTAGCTGGGCTACAGTATAGAAGCGCACTTTCTTACCTTGATGCCGTATGGCATGCCAACCTGCTGTTGCTGCCAGAAGCGTCTTCCCAGCCCCTACCTTGCCATAAAAAATCAGGTTCTCCTTTCTATCTATGAATCCTCCCCCAAGGATTTCATCTCTAGTCATGGAACCGTTCATGTGGATTCCATGCCACTCCATTTGTTTGCCAAATATATCTGGCAGGCACGATTTATTGATTAGAATATTTATTTTTCTCTTAAATTTTTGAATTTTTAATTATAAACATATATAATTAAAGTGATCGCCAAGAATTTTGAGTTAATAACCTTTATGCGTTCTCTTGTAGGTCTTTTTAAAAACTAAATATTTATTGACTACATACATTAAAGTTGAAAGATAATGATGATAGTCCAATAAATGAACGCGTTAAATTGGGAGGAAATCATGTATAATGTGAACCAATAATTTAACGGGAGTTGTCCACCATGAGAAAATCATATGATCATGAATTTAAAATTCAAGCCGTTCAAATGGTGAAACAGGATGGTAAGAAGATTGCAGAAGTTGCTCGAGAATTAGATTTAGCTGAACAAACCCTTCACAACTGGGTCAAAAAATATGACAAGAATCAGGAAGCTGCATTTGTCGGCAGTGGGAATCCTAGTCCTGAAAACAAAAATGAACGTGAACTTGAAAAACGCATACGTGACTGGAAAATGCCATTTTAAAAAAGGCTATGGGCATCTTCGCAAAAGACCGGAAGAAACCTATGACTTCATCTATAAGCACCGACACGAATTCCGTGGGGTGAAGATGTTTTTTAATTCTGTGTCTTTACGCATTTTACTTCTTGTTTTGTTTTTACAAATAGGACACAAAATCCATTGATACTTACCCATAAAAACCACCTCTTTTAGTATATAAAATAAAAGTTTCATCATATATGTATCCAAGTGCAAAAGGAAACGGAACTATAAATTATTCAATATAAATTGAAATAGCAATGATTCTCATAAGAATGGATTTCGTTATCAGATATAATACCCCTTGCTCAACACCTCAATCCTCATTTTGATAATGATTAACACTAAAGCTATATAGTACTTTAATCAAAAAAAGCATGCTAACAATCATCATAAAACTCTCCATTCCAAGTATAGGAATACCAGCTATTCCAGTGCACAATAAAAACCCTCCCACAAAAATTTGATTGTCTTTCTTTAAGAAAATAATGATAAAAGAACATATAATAGTGTAAATCCAAACGAGAATAGCACTCCAAATGGAAGTACCTAGTAAAATTGCAACAAGTATTAAATGGAAATGAATAGATATGAATATTAATTGTTTCTTTTTATTATTTGCGTAATACTCACTTGTAGACTTAGTAAAATTAGCTATACATCCCGAAAAAATATCAAATATAAATAGAAATGCTACTATAGTCCTCCATAGTGAAATGTCATAATAAATGCTAGGGTCATAAATAAATAATAATGTAGTAAGTATGATTCCAAAGAGTAAAATACCTATCAGTTGAATCACACTTTGTCTCTTACCAAAAACCTCATGAAAAATACTTGGAATTTTAATAATCATTTTTCTGTCCCCCTTTTTTTGTAGTTATTATACAATTTAACTATACAACTATATATAAATAATTTCAAGAGGAAATGTAGTAAAATATTGAATCACTCTAAAACTTCATTTATAATTACCATGAGGTGACATATAGTATGGATGGATTTGAAAGAAGAAAAGAAAAAAAATAAAACAGATATTCTCAGCTTCATTTGAATTAGTTATGAAGCATGGATTTGATAAAGTGAGAGTCGATGAAATTGCTCGTAAAGCTCGTGTTTCTCCTGCTACAATTTACAATTATTTTGGCACCAAGGAAGAGCTGTATCAACAAACGTTTAACAATTGGATAGATTCAAAACTAAGAGAATATGAAGTGGTATTAAATTCAAAGATTCCTTTTAATGAAAAGATTAAAGACCTAATGAATCATGAAATAAAAAACATTAGAATTTTGACAGACCTGGGCCAGGAACACCCAGAATCAGTTCATTATTTTCTTCATAATTTAGAAGGAAAATTTGAGTCTTTTATGTAAAGTTAATACAACAGGGAAAAAGAGATGGATATATTTCCTCCCTATATTCTGAACAGCTTCTAAAGAAGTACTTTAAATTATTCTTTCGTGAGATAAACGAGGCAATCTACACCAAAAATGACAACAATAATAACGAAGAAATAGAACAAATTTTACAGCTATTTTCCACGGATTATCCTCTAACGATAAGTAATGAAATGAACACATCACCACTTAATCAATGCTCATACCTACTGAAACGAATCAAGGAAGGAACCACTGATCTATTTTTGTGCTGTTTTCGAATCCTTCTCTGAAAATAGACGAGCCCTCATCATTTATAAAAACGTTGAAGGTCTACATTATTGTTGTAAAAGGAATTAATTATAATCCGGTGTGAATTTCATGTTAAAAAAATGTAAAGGTTAAAACTGAAACGATTTGATAAGTTATGATGGTTTTGAATTACTAGAATTGGAAGGGAGTACCGGAAGTGTTATATGTTTTAATCGCTGATCCCTGCTCATTCACGAGACAGCACATTCGGAACAGTATTACAGAGTGGGGGTATCATGTGATCGGTGAAGCAGCTTCAAGGCAAGAAGCGAAACAATTGATTTATGAGAAGGGTTGGCCAAACGTTGTGATCACCGACATTATGTATCCTGAGCTAGAGGGGTTGTCTCTAGTCAATGACATTTATAAAAGAAAGCTTCCAATGGCGACCATCGTTATCGGGGAAAGTCAAAAACCACAATATATTCGTCAAGCGATGCGGACCGGTGCAATCGATTATTTATTTAAACCACTTTGTTTTCAAGAAATGTATGATGCTTTAGCGCAAACGATGGATGTCATTCAAAGGTTCCAAAATCATCGTCAGCTCCATCATATTCATCAATTTTTTGAACAGTTATGGGATCGTTCACCTCATGAAATTCTGAAAGAACAATCTAGGTTGCTTTCAGAAATCTTTTATTTACAAGAGAAATGTAAAGGTGAAAAGCAAGGAATGTTATACATATTTAGCGCAAAATGGGAGCAAGCATATTGCAAGGAGAATATTCCTGTCATGAGGCAGTCAGCGTGTATGTCTCATCGAGAAGATACGGTCATTCACTTTCGAAGGCTCGCTGAGCAGTGGATTAAGCATGCATCCGGAAGGAATAAAAGAGATACATCTCTAATCATTGAACAAGTTTGTGATTATGTGCACAAAAATCACTATCAAACGCTGACACTTTCTGAAGTATGTCAACAATTTAATATGAGTGCTTCATATTTAAGTAAACGGTTTAAGGAGCAAACGAATTGCACATTTATCCAATATGTCAATCGTGTCAGAATTGAAAAAGCGAAGGAGTTTCTTTTTCAATCTGATCTATTCATAAATGAGATTGCGCAAAAATGTGGATTTCCGACAATTCAGTATTTTAATAGGGCCTTTAAAAAGAAGTACAGTGCACTCCGAAAGAGTACCGACAAAAGTATGGAAGATAAATTTTAAAGATTTTGTAAAGAGGAGATTTGGTTCAGAAGTTGTAATTTAGGTTAACAAATTGTTTCTTTCTTTTTAGTAGACTAAGTGAGGTAGTGCTTATTTTACGGTTTGCAGGCTAAAAATCAAAAAGGGGAGGATCAAACATATGAATCATGTCACAAGGAAAAAAGCAACGATGTATTTTTTAACCGTCGTCATGCTTCTCTCTGTTTTTTTCCATCAACTAACGGTGTTAGGGCAGAGGCACCAACAGAGTCAGAATTTGGACAATTGCTTGACGAGCGGACGATGGAGCTAAGCCCTGAAGTGACTTATACATGGAAGGACTTAGAGATCGATCGTGGACTAGAAAAAATTCATACGGTAGAGTTCAACTTACAGAATGAAAATTTAGAGTTGCAGCCCGCCATGTCAAATGGCAAAGTACTAGGGATGCAGCCTTTATCATCTATGGCAAAGCTCGTCGATGAACCAGAAAATCGCGTGATTGCTGGGATAAACGGAGATTTTTATAATATGTCTAATGGTGAGCCACTCGGCTTCTTCATGGGAAACGGTAAAATATTAACCAGTCCTAATTCCCGTGTCGCTTTTGGACTAAAGGGTGATGGTCGCACAGTCTATGGAAAGCCGGCGCCATTGAAGCGTTTTTTAACCGTCGGTGACCAAGAAGTGCAAATCTCGCATATTAATCGAAGCCGCAATGATCATGAACTTATTTTATATACTGAAGATTATGATGTATCGACGCAAACAAACGATTTAGGGAACGAAGTGGTGGCGGAGATTTTAGAAGGTGACGTCAAGCCAGGTCAAACCGTAAAGCTTCGTGTTCTCGAAATGCACGAAAATAAAGGGAACACGTCTTTAGAAGAAGGACAAGTCGTCATTTCTGCCACGGGGGATTTCAAAGAAGAACTCGCTTCTTTACAGCCTGGCAGTGAACTCACAGCAACTTTTGAATTTGCGGATGAGTCTTGGGAGGGCGTTGAACTGGCGATCGGCGGTAATCAGCGGCTTATCGAAGATGGAAAGATCGTACAAACCGACGATACAGCAGTGCACCCAAGAACAGCGATCGGCACGAAAGCAGATGGTTCCATCGTTATGCTTGAAGTCGATGGGCGGCAGCCAGGATTTAGTGAAGGTGTAAACTATGAAGAGCTCGCTCGTATTTTACTAGATATGGGCGTCGTAAATGCAATCAACGTTGATGGCGGTGGCTCAGCGACGTTGATTACAAGATTACCAGGGCAAACAGAAGCAAAAGTAATGAATTCGCCAGCCGATGGCGGAGAACGAAGTACGGCGAATGGTCTACTTTTGGTCAATAAAGCACCAGAAGGCGGGCCTGCCGCAAAACTAGCCATCTCACCTGTTCAAGAGAGAGTGCTGACGGGTTCATCCGTTTCGTTTCAGGCAGCAGGCGTAGACGAGTATGGTCATCCTGCCTCTATTGATGGTAGTCCTGCATGGACTATAGACTCGCGGTACGGCATGGTTGATGACAATGGTGTTTTTACAGCGAGCGAACTTACGGGTGACGCAGTGGTTACTGCTTCCCATGATGACATTCGTGGTAGTGCCGAAGTGGAAGTTGTCGATCAGTTAACAGAACTCGTCTTCCCAGTGGAGAACGCGACATTCCAAGCGGACCAAAGCGAAAAACTATCAGTCACCGCTTTAAGAAATGGTCAAGTCATTCAAGCCGACAATGAATCTTTCGAATGGCAAGTTGAAGGCCCCATTGGTTCAATTAATGACGATGGCGTCTTCACAGCAGCAGATGGAACTGGTTTAAAAGGAAAAATTACAGTATCGTATGGCGATGTCGAAGCGTCAATGGATGTGAATGTTGGGAAACAACCAGTCGTGCTGGAGGACTTTGAGAATGGGCTGGATCGATATAAAAAAGAATCTGGCGCGCGATATGTTAAAAGCATTGCCAGCATCGAAACCGATGAAGAATATGTGCGTTCTGGTAATGGCGCATTAAAGCTTGAGTATGATTTCACAGGTAAGGTCGGAACGTCAGGTTCTTACCTACAAGTGAAAGAACCCAGTCAAAATATCGAGATTCCGGATTATCCTGAAAAAATAAGTATGTGGGTATACGGGGATGGCAACAAGCATTGGCTTCGTGCGCAACTGAAAGATGCAAATGGAGGAGCTGTGCCAATTAACTTTGTCCCTTCAGAACCTGGGATTGACTTTGTTGGCTGGCGTTATATGGAGGCAACCGTACCTCAAGGACGTCCTACACCTCTTTCTATGGATATGCCGGTCCGTTACATGGAAACAAAGAATGATAATAAAAATGCTGGTGCGATCTATGTCGATAATATTCGGGCGCTGTATGGTCCAACAACCGAAGACTTTACTCCCCCAGTGATTAAAGATATTTCACCAGCGGAGTCGAGTGTCGTGACAGACAATCAGCCTAAAATTGAGGCTTTTGGAGAAGCTGCGGATTACGATCCAGAAGAGCATCCGGCAAGTACGTTAATCGATCCAGATAAAATTCGTCTGTATGTCGATGACGTCCTTGTGAATCATGCGTTGTATCCGCCAACTGGGCGAATCAATTATACACCTAACGCTCCGCTAGCAGACGGAACGCATAAAGTTCAGCTGAAAATTAGGGATTTAACGGGAAATCGTGCAGAAAAAGAGTGGTTTTTTGACGTAAATACCGGCGCTTCTAAAATCACGTACGATCACCCAGACGAAGTATATGTTGGGAATACATCAGCGGTAGATATTAAAGCGGTGAAACCGTCCAAAATATCAGAGGGGTATATTGAGTTTCAACTCGATACAAACAAGGCTGAAAACATTCATGTCGTGCCAAATGAAAATCTTTCCGCTGCACAATTAGATGCAACCATTGATGAAGAGAGAGGCATTGTTCGCATCGATTTTAACGAGCTTGGCGAAGCCGGCTTAGGTGCTGAAGATACTTTGGCGCACTTACGTTATCAAGTAAAAACAGACGCGAATGGAGACATGAAAGTGAACTTCGTTTCCGGAGCCTTTCAGCTTGAGGAAACAGGTGAAGTGGAATACAGCTTTTACGGGCAACCAGTGACAGCGCCAATTCAGCATCATCTCAATTTGGCTTGGGATGAAAAAGGCGTAGCCGAAGGAAGTACGACAACCTTCACAGTCGAAGATGAACATGGTGATCCAGTTGAGGGAGCCTCCATTCAATTGACTGATGGAACAGACCTTGGCACGACAGACGAAGAAGGCATTTTAAAAACAGACGAATTGACTCAGTCTGTTGCGGAATATGAGCTGCAAGCAGTAAAAGAGACGATGTACAGTCCTATCGAAACATTCGTCGTTTCTGAGCTGACAGGCTCAGAAATCCCATATAATGTAAGTGTCACGATGTGGGAAGACACGGAAACAACGAAGGCGTTTAATTGGCATACTCATCCAGGTGTCGACGAAACCGTCGTTGAGGTTGTTGAGAGTGATGCGTTTACAGATTTCAATGCGGATCAAGTGATGCGTTTTGAAGGAAGAAGCTCGTTATTTAATACGTATGACACTGGAACGGTCCGCGTTCACAAGGCAGAGGCTGAAGGGTTGAAGCCAGGAACGGAATATACCTACCGTGTTGGTGACGGAAAAGACTATGTTAGTGAGCAGGGCACGTTTGTCACTGCGGCGGGCACGAATGTAGGTACAAAATTTCTCTTTATGGGCGATTCCCAAGCGAGTAATGAAAAGGGATTTGCACTTTGGGGCAACATTTTTGAAAAAGCTTTAGATGAGCACCCTGATACCGAATTTGTTGTTCATGGTGGCGATTTAGTCGAAGACGGCTATAAAGAAAATGAATGGAACATGTGGTTTGACGCAGCAAAAGAAGAACTATCGGCGACAACAATCGTTCCCGTTGTCGGTAATCATGAAGTGACCGGAACAAGACATACTGAAGATTATCTGGCCCACTTCAATCACCCGCAAAATGGAATTGATAGTTTGAAAGGGAGTCATTTTTCTTTCGACTATAACAATGCCCATGTTGTAGTGCTGAACAGTGAATATGACTTTGAAGAGCAAAAAGAATGGCTGCGAAATGATCTGGCAAACAACGATAAAGAGTGGACATTTGTCGCTTTCCATCGCGGTCCATACGGAAGTATGTATGATTCTGCGCATATTCGCGACGCTTGGACACCCATTTTTGACGAATTTGAGGTCGACGTTGTGATGAATGGTCATGATCATGTCTACGTAAGAACTTGGCCGATGAAAGATAGGGAAATCGCTGAAGATGGAGAAGGAACGATCTATTTGGTCGGCGGTTCCACAGGGCCGAAGTTTTATCAAGTTGTCGAACGTGATTGGCAGCATGTCACGGATGGCGAAAGAGAACAGATGTATGTGGCTGCTGATATCATCGACGATAAAGTAGAGTTTGAAGTAAAAACCATTAATGATCGCGTCGTTGATCGATTTACGCTCGTTAAAGGCGAGGGAACAGGTGAAGAAAGTCCTATTGAAGGTGACCCAGGTGAAGGTGATCCAGGCGAAGGTGATCCAGGTGAGGGTGACCCAGGCGAATGCGACCCGGGCGAAGGTGATCCAGGTGAGTGCGACCCAGGCGAAGGAAAAGAAGATGATGATTCGAAAGAAGACGACGATGAATCCGATAATAAAGACCGAGATAAAGATGATGATAAGGAAAAAGATAAGGAAAAAGATAATAAGGATAAAGACAAGTCCGACCGTTCCGAGTCTAAGTCTGAAACACTTCAAAATGTTGAGCCGAAGAACGGACGGCTGGTCGTAGAGCCAACAGTGTCTGAGGATAACAAAGAAGCAGTCGTTGAACTTTCTCCAAAACAGCTGGAGGCTCTTAAAAAGCAGGCGAAATCCAATACTCAAGGAGTAAAACAGGTTGAGGTAGAGCTAAAGTCAACTAATGACGCGAAGGGATATGCTTTGAAGGTGTCTAGCGGTCTATTTGCAAATGAGAAAGATGACGAAACTGTCCACCTGCAAGTGGTCACTCCGTTAGGAAGCGTAAAAATGCCAGCGGATGTGCTAGGAAAGAATGTGAAGGCAAAAGCTGACGTTGAGCTTCACTTTAAACGGACTGCTGGTCAAGGGTTTGTGTTCAACGTTGAAGTAGACGGA
>NZ_JAALFC010000067.1 GCF_011058155.1 Litoribacterium kuwaitense
AGATCCCTGTCGTCTTCCGCTGAATTAAATCAGGCTCTAAAATAATTTGAATGCTCGTATCCGTATCTTCATGTTGTTCAATCAGTGAAACGAGCTTTTCTAACGCAAGCGTTGCCATTTTATCTTTCGGTTGGGTAATCGTCGTCAAGCCAATGAATTGATTTTTGGCCAGGTCAATATCATCGAAACCAATCACCGATACATCCGCGGGAATGTTCAGGTTTTCGCTCGCCACCGCATCTATCACAGCGAGCGCCATCTGGTCAGAAGCTGCGAAAAAACTTGTCGGACGCTTTTGTTCCTTGAGCAATTGCTTTGTAAATTGATATACTTCATCATACGAAAATTCTTGATGGTAGACGTACTTTTCATTCCATTCAATCCCAAAATCTTTTAAGGCATCTTGGTAGCCTAAATTCCGCAAATGTGTCGTAACATATTTGGACGGACCGGCAATATAACCGATGCGGCGATGATCTAATTGGTATAAGTGTTCTACAGCGAGCCGGGCACCTTTATAGTTATTTACAGCGATATAATTGGCTTTTTCATGCTCAATAAAGCTGTTATAAAGAACGACCGGAAAGCCTTGATCATATAAGTCTTTGATTTTTTCATTATCCTTATCTGCGGATGCAATAATGATGCCGTCAACCCGCTTACCGATTAGTGTCTGAATATATTTTTCAAGGTTCGCTTCGTTATGGTTCGTATTACACAAAATGACATCGTATTCCATCTCTTGTGCTTTACCGACAACTACTTTTGCAGATTCAGCAAAAAATGGATTTGTAATATCTCCAACGATTAGACCGATTGTCCGTGTCTTTTTACTCGCCAGACTGCGAGCAACCTCATCTCTTGTAAAAGATAATTCTTCAATGGCCTTTAGTACTTTTTCTCGCGTGGCCGCTTTTACGTGTGGATAGTTATTAAGTGATCTTGAAACGGTCGATTGTGAAACACCAGCTTTTTTTGCGACATCATATGAACTGATTTTGCCTTTCATTGATCAAAATCCTTTCAGTGGACTCATGAGAAGCAACACTCCGCTTTCTTTCAAATGCCTTCATGAGAAGAAAGTCTTTTGGTTTTTAAACATGATGAGATACAGCCATACTCTACAGATGAAACATTTAAACCTTAGTAACTGAGATTGAATGCGGATGCAAAAATAACGATCACTATACACGCTTTCAACCATGGTTACTCTCTGGAATGCGCACTCATATATTCATTATAGTACGAATTTCCGATGATTTCTAACAAATTTTTATTTAGAGATTGACGGATCATATTCTACTGGTGAGTCGATCTTTTCTTCGCTGACAACATGCTGTCCTTTTTTAAGGAGAAATCCAGTTAATACGGCACACAATACCGAAACAATGCCAATAACTAAAAAGCTTGTCGTCCTCGAAAATGAGTCTGTTAAAATGCCCATAAGGACTGGACCGGCAAACATTCCAGCAGCATAAATACTTTGGAAGAGCCCCATCCGTGTCGATTGTTTCTGGGCTGGAATATGGTGAATACTAAGCGATGTTAAAACAGTAAAATTCATACCAAAAGCGATTCCCGCCAAGCCCTGCAAAGTAAAGAGCGCTAGTAAATTTGGTGCATAAGGAATTAAAATGACAATCAGCCCTTGTAATAAAGCGCCCCATATGGCCGTACGAACTAAACCAAGCTTCTTATAAAAGAACGGTGCACACAGTGCAGCTGCCAACCCATAAAAAATGAGGTGCGTGTTTGACAGCCAGCTAATTGCAAAGGGATTGGCTCCTAAATCAACGGCAACAAGCGGGGTAAAGGTATCTCTCGTGCCAAACGGGATCATAATGGAAATCGTCGCAAGAACCCCAATGATCCAAATCGTTTTATCACTAATTTGCTCAGTTAATATCGTCATATCATATTTTGTCTTAATCTCAGATTCTTTTCTTTCCTTAACGAAAAAAGATAGAATAAGCGCAATACAAGCAGCGACAACCGCCACCATAAAGCTATATTCATAACCATAGCTTGTCGCAATCAATCCACCGACCGTAGACCCAATTAACGAGCCGAATGGTGACGCAACGCCTAAAATGGCAACCGCTTTGGCGGCCTCTCTAGCGCCAAAAAAAGACGCAAACATGACATTGTAGATGACCCACGTCGAGCCTGTGATCCCATCAGAGATTTTACCGATATACAAAGTCGTTGCACTCGGTGCGATAAAGGCGATCGTCCAGCAGATGATTGTTACGAGCAGCCCAATTTGAATAAATAATTTCCGCTTTAAAAACATATCAGAAAGGACACCCACCGGCAGCCTCGTGATCAAGGAAGCCAACCCAGCAACCCCGACAATACCTCCGACAACGGCTGGAGCTATGCCAATATCAGTGGCAAACGCAGAAATGAACGGATCAAAAGCTGAAATACTCATAAAAAACAGTAAACTCATCATGAAAAACAAGCACATATCTAAACGTAATGACGTTCTCTTTTGCATATACTCACCTCTCGAACTTTATAAACCCCCAATGAACACCTTTTGTCTTTAAAATAATTTTTAAATATTAATTTATGAATGCGCATTCATTTTAACGAAAACAATATTTTTGAATGCGGATGCAAAACACTATATAGATAAACGTTTAAAGGAACGAGCACCTTGCCATGAATTTGCATGCAAACACTTTAACCAATCGATACACTCTAGTTCTCATCCCCCCTTTCCGAATATCATTATATTTGCCAAGAACTCTTATACACTCATTTTTTGAATCCGCATTCATTTTAATTTCACTAAAATGAAACCGCATTCATTAAAAGAATAATAACGAAATCAAAAGGAATAAGTCAATAGGGAATACTGAAAATTTTTTTACATTTTCATCTATTCAATGATTTTCCTGCTCATACGACATGATTAAATGTACAACATGTAAAAAAGCAGTATGCCTTTAACCATGAACATACTGCATCGCTTCTATGAAAACATTCTGACAACATAACAGAACAAGGAACATGTGAAGATTTAAACCTACCATCTTATTAAGAAATCTAAAAAAGCGTTGAATAACTTTACAAAGAAACCAAGAATCCGATAAAAAAACGTTGAATTGGTGTGTATGTTTTCGGGGGTTTTTTCTTCCCCTGAATAACCCGAAAAGACTGTTTTCTCATCTCTTTTTCCACCCTCTGTGTTTACGTTTATTTCCACTCTATTTTAACATAAGAAACATCTTGTCATTACATACCAGTTCAAATGATATTGTTCATTATGATTGCCTCCATTACTTTATCGTCCGGGAGGTGCTGTATTTAACCAAGCTCACTTTAACAGGAGCTTGGCCCCCCATGAATGAGGACGCTTCTTCTTTCCATAAAAATAACCATTGACAATGATTATCATTGACATTAAACTACTATGAGTAAAAATCAATCTCACTGAGATAAGATTGATGAGGAGGCACTATATTCAATGAAGACATTACGGTGGTCGATTTTCACTATACTTACCTTGCTTGTTCTTGCAGGCTGTGGAGGTAATAACGATAGTAACCCGAGCGAGAGGATACTGGCAATACGAATGAAGAAGCTGCCAGTGAAGAAAAAGTCGTCAACTTATATACGAGCAGACATTACGATGTTGATGATCAATTATATGATGCGTTTACAGAGGAAACGGGCATTGAAGTCAATGTTGTTCAAGGTAAAGGCAACGAGCTTATGGAGCGTCTCGACCGCGAAGGTGAAGCAACTGAAGCAGATGTCTTTATTACAGCAGATGCTGGTAATTTAGCGCGTTTGAAAGAAAAAGGCTTAACACAAGCCATTGAAAGCGACGTGCTAGCACAAAATATTCCTGAAAAGCTCAAGGATACGGATAACGAATGGTTCGGCCTGACGAAGCGTGCTCGCGTCATTGTGTATTCTTTAGAACGCGTCGACCCGTCTGAATTGTCTACGTATGAAGCACTCACAGAAGAGGCGTGGCAAGATCGTGTCTTGATTCGCTCTTCAGAAAACATTTACAACCAGTCTCTCATGGCTTCCTTCATTGAATTAAATGGTGAAGAAGCTGCCAAAGAGTGGGCTCAAGGCATTGTAGACAATATGGCAAGAGAACCTAAAGGTGGCGATACGGACCAAATGACAGCTGTCGTCGCTGGTGAAGGTGACGTTGCCATCGCCAATACGTATTATGTAGGTCGCTTACTGAACTCCGAAAACCCTGAAGATGTAAAAGTTGGCGAGCAACTAGGCGTCTTTTTCCCGAACCAAGATTCAACAGGAACGCATATCAACATTAGTGGTGCTGCTGTGACGAAGCACGCTTCCAATGTCGACAACGCGACAGCCTTTATTGAATATTTGTCTAGTGTCGATGCTCAAGAAGTCTTTGCTGAAGCCAATAACGAATATCCGGTCAATGAAGAGGCAGAAATCTCTGAGACGCTACAATCGTGGGGCGACTTCAAGGAGCAAGATATTAACTTAACAACACTAGGTAACAATAACGCTCGTGCCATCCAATTAATGAATGAAGTCGGCTGGAAATAAGTTGAACCATAAAAATAAACCCTTATCACATTGTATGTGGTACGGGTTTATTTACTATCTATGAATAAATGATAATGACATTCAATTTCGCTCATTTTCCTGTATAATAGGGCGTATATACAGCTATAAAGGAACATGCTTTTGAAGAGGTTTTTTCTATCCGAAATGTTGCTCCATTTCACGCCGCTTCTCGTATGGACATGGTTCCTTGAAAGGTGTGCCACCAATGAAGTCTGTTTTACATGCCATACGCCGGATAAACATCTGGGCTGTCCTCAGCTTCCTGTTTATCGTAATGATCTTACTGCCAAATCTCGTGATTGTGGTGAATTTTTTTACGCCTGGAAATGAGAATTGGCAACATATTAAAGATTACTTACTCGTTGATATTTTATCCAATACAGCCATTCTCTTAGTATTTACTGGCATTACGACAACACTGATCGGTACGAGCTTAGCATGGATCGTTACGGTCTATAAATTTCCGTTACGCAACTTCCTGAAGTGGGGGTTAATTCTTCCCTTAGCTGTCCCTCCTTTTATCGGGGCATACACGTATCACGGAATGCTCGATTACACGGGCGTGATTCAAGCAACGCTTAGAAACCAATTTCAAATTGAGGTCGACCAAAAGCATTTCGATATCATGTCGCTTGAAGGCTCGATCTTTATTTTTACGTTATTTTTATATCCATACATCTATGTTATAACGAAAAGTTTTTTTGAGCAGCAATCCGCCTCCATTGTCGAAAACGCCCGCCTGTTAGGCGCGAATTCGGTTGAAGTCTTTTTCCGTGTTATCCTGCCGATGTCAAGAGCAGCGATTATCGGGGGTGTCACCATTGTCCTTTTAGAAGTGATTAACGATTACGGAGTCGTTAAATACTTTGGGGTTCAAACGTTTATTACATCCATCTTTCAAACGTGGTTTGCCATGGGGGATATCGACTCCGCCTTTAAAATCGCGGGCACGCTCATGATCGTCGTCATTGTTATTTTGCTGTTTGAACACTTCATCAGAGGCCGAAAGCGATTCAGCTATGCCTCCACAAAAATTCGCCCGATCCAGCCGAAGCAGCTCGTCGGCTTTAAAGCATGGCTCGCCTTTGGCTATGCCTTTCTCGTGTTTAGCTTAGCCTTGCTCATCCCGTTGCTGCAATTGCTGTATTGGGCATTCATGACTTATGAAGACATCGTCACGGTCGAATTTATTACTCTAGTGAAAAACTCCTTTATGGTTGCGGCCATTGCAGCTTTTCTCATTGTTGTCGTTGCCTTAATTATTGCGAATTATACGAGGCTGTACCGGAGCTTCTTCTCTAAAGTCATCGCGCGCATTACTGTACTAGGCTATTCGATCCCTGGTGCCATTATTGCGGTCGGTGTGATTACGATTTTTATCGCCTTAGATGATCTGTTCTTTTCCCTATTTGCCCTATTTGGCCAGGAACCTGGTTTTGTGTTAAAAACAAGCTTGATCATGCTCATTTTTGCCTACGTCATTCGCTTTTTGACCGTCGGATACAACAGCATCGAATCTGGCTTTGAAAAAGTAGGAAATACCTTTACAGAAGCGTCGATGATGCTTGGTGTGCCCCCACTTAAGACATTTTTCAAGGTAGATATCCCACTTGTGAAAGGCGCCGTAGTGAGCGGATTTATTTTAGTCTTTGTTGATATTTTAAAAGAACTTCCATTAACGATGCTTTTACAGCCGTTTAACTTTCAAACATTGTCAACGAAAGCTTTCCAGTATGCCAATGACGAGATGGTCAATGAAGCAGCTTCAGCGTCGCTATTAATTATCATCATTAGCGGTATTTGTATCTTTATTTTTCATAAAGTCTTGGACAAAGGGGAGCAGAGCTAATGTATGTTCAAATTCAAAACGTCCATTATCAATATAAAAACAGCCATAAGCCTACGATCAAAGACTTTTGCTTAGATATCGAACAAGGTGAGACGGTAACAATCCTCGGCGAGAGCGGTAGCGGCAAAAGTACGCTTTTACGCTTAATTGCTGGACTAGAAACCCCATCATCAGGGTCGATTTCTATCGACGGAAAAACCATCGTCGATCAAAAGCAATTTATTCCGCCGGAACAACGTGGCGTCGGCATGGTTTTCCAAGATTATGCCTTATTCCCACATATGACAGTAGCTAAAAATATTACGTACGGGCTTCGCAAGATGAATCGCAGAAAAAAGCAAGAACGACTTGAGGAATTGCTCGACTTAGTGAATTTAGCAGACTTTAAAGACCGCTATCCATATGAATTAAGCGGCGGTCAGCAGCAGCGCGTGGCCCTTGCGCGAGCACTCGCGCCTGCTCCAGCGCTGCTCGTTTGCGATGAGCCTTTCAGCAACTTAGACGCCAATCTGCAAGTGAAAATTCGCGATGAGCTGCACGGTATTTTGAAAAAAACCGGCGTCACTTCTATCTTTGTCACACACGATCAGGCCGATGCCCAAGCACTCGCGGATCGCATCGTTTTCATTGAAGACGGCATTATCAATACAGTCGGCCCCCCTGAGGAAGTACTTGGTTGCGCTAGCTTATTGATGTACACGAATTCTGAGTGACCGACGAGGCAAATAATAACCCAAAATGACCAGGCACAAGTTGCACTGGTCATTTGTCGTTTCATAAATTGGGCTCTATATTCATTGGCCTTTCATTGCGCTCGCTTACGACGCTCATTCACGAAATAGCTACAAACCACGTGAGCACAATATCCTCCAAAGCATCGATCTGCGTGTTCACGTGAAACATAGTTGCTCTCTTCACCGGCAGGTACCTGCACCCTTGAGGCTTATACCTAGTCTATAGCGTCTTAAGCGAACCGTCACGGGGGTTGAATTCGTAGATTCGCTTTGTCTCCCCCTCTGAGACATAAATCAAATAAACCCCTTGCGTCACTTGAAACATTGGGCCATTTTTGACAATGCCTTGTTGCGTAACATGTGAGTTCTCTACAGTAACTCTATCGTTATTGCTTTCCAGTGTACTTTGCACTTCAAGTCTTGCTTCATCATACGTATAAGCTGGCAATTGTGTGTAAAAATACGTATAGATCATTCCTGTGATTGTCGCTGTCGTTACGATGGACTAAATGAACGCCTTAACGCTGTTCTTTTTGTAGATATAAAATAATACGAACGCGAGCAAACTAACGCCTGCACTTAAATACATATACGGTTCTGTATTTAGCACTTTGCCGTATTGGTTATTTGTGACTCCAAACGAAATGACACTCCCCGTCATCAAAACGGCCAATGAAGAGTGATTAACAAAATTTCCTTGGTTCTTTCTTTAATACTGATCCCCACTTTTTGGCTTTAAACAAGCGACTTTTGATCATTGTCTCACAATGGTTCACCCTTGTGAACCTAACCCCTATAGATGCTACAATAAAACAAGGGTTCATTTTTCATCAGATATGCGATACACCACCAAAAACGTGAAGGAGTGAAATTCATGAATCAACAGCACTTCGAACGAATGAAGAATGGAAAAGGGTTTGTTGCGGCACTGGACCAAAGTGGCGGGAGCACCCCGAAAGCATTAGCAGACTATGGTATCCCAGAAGAAGCCTATGAAAATGACACCGAGATGTTTGATCTCGTCCACGCCATGCGGACACGGATCATCACCTCCCCCGCCTTCGACGCTTCACACATTCTAGGCGCCATTCTATTTGAACAAACGATGGACAGAGAGATTGAGGGCATGTATACCGGAGATTATTTGGCTGAGAAAAAAGGCATTGTCCCTTTTCTAAAGGTAGATAAAGGACTGGCTGAAGAAACAAATGGCGTTCAGCTTATGAAACCGATCATGGACTTAGAGACAACTTTACGACGTGCCAACGAACGGCATATATTTGGCACAAAAATGCGCTCTGTTATTAAAGAGGCACAGCCAAAAGGCATTAAAGCCGTCGTCGACCAGCAATTTGCGGTTGCCAAGCGCATCATCGACGCAGGGCTCGTTCCGATCATTGAGCCAGAAGTGGATATTCATAATCAAGAAAAAGAAAAATCAGAAGCTCTGTTAAAAGAGGAAATTCTGTTTCGTTTGAATGCGCTCGACCAAGACGACTACGTCATGTTAAAGCTAACGATTCCGAACATACCCAACACCTACCAAGAACTCATCGAGCATCCGAATGTCGTTCGGGTCGTCGCCCTTTCCGGTGGTTACTCACGGGAGGAAGCGAACGAAAAACTAAAAGCGAACGACGGCTTAATCGCCAGCTTCTCACGCGCATTAAGCCAGGATCTTCACGCCGATCAGACCGACGACGAATTTAATGCAGCGCTTCAAGAAGCGGTCCAGTCGATTTATGACGCATCGGTCGCATAAACTAACGAGCCAGTAACGCGGGTTACTGGCTCTTTTTATCTTCCTCCTCCTTCAATTCAACAGGCTCGCACGTATCGGATTGCTGATCATAGATATAAGAAACAAACTACTCAAACTGTTCGTTATAGGCATCTTTAAATGACCCTTTTAAAAGCTTAGTGGCACATTTATAAAACCAATTGTTTGGAATTAAATACACTTCAACCCGAGAGTAAGTATCGTTGCCCTCTCTTCTGAGTGCGTACTTCGTAACGCTTGTCCCTTCTTTTGTCTTTGTTTGGAGTTCTGCCCTGTAAGGAGGATCAAGTAATGTATATGTTACCTCTAAAGAATAAATTTTTCTGCCAAAACGTTGCTTCGTAATAAACGTCGAACCTTCTATTAAATCGCTTTCATTGCCATCATATGTTTGTTCAACAATCGTCGTATTCCATTGGAGAACATGTCTGTCTTCATTAAGATAGGTAAAGACGACGTCAATTGAAGCTTGAATCCGTTCGTCAAATTGATTACATTTAACGTTTTT
>NZ_JAALFC010000068.1 GCF_011058155.1 Litoribacterium kuwaitense
ATGAATTGTAAGTGAGTCCTTTGCCTGTTTCCTTGTATGTATCGTTCCAACGTGCTAAAAAGTGATTATATACGTAACGAGAACAACCAATCGTCTTTGTGATGAAGATTTCTTGTTCTTTGTTTGGGTAGATACGGAATTTGTATGCTTTGTTGACCAACATTGCTTTTCACCTCATTTTAGACCTTGACTTTCGATATACTTTTTAACTACGTTGATGGGAGAGCCACCAGTCGTTAGTAGACAAAAACTTCTTGACCAAAACATTTCTTTCCATAATTTTTTTCTTACTTGTGGAAAGTCCTTTTTAATCATTCGAGAACTTACTCTTGTAAGCATTAATGAACTTTGATAATTCAGTGTTTGGATGTGCTTTGAATAGAATGTGAATATGATCAAAATCATGATTCCACTCAACTAATGATATGTTGTATTTCTTGCCTAACTTTACAAACATATCTTTTGCATAGTCATACATGTCGTCGTCAAAGACTTTTCTACGGTATTTAACAACGAGTACAAGGTGGTAGTACATCAAGAATACTGATGATTATGACCATCTATTTTCATCGAAATCTCAGCTTTTCTTTTGTATTAGACTGATGATATCATAGCACAAAAAAGAAACAACTTTTAGGCTGATGCCTAACCGACATTCATCTCCCACTTACTCATTGGACAACCTCCTAACATTCCTTGAAGTGGGCGTCTTCTGTCAGAAAACGATATCTGCGGTCGATCGTTGAATACAAGCTCAAACCTCTAATTCACTCTGATATTTGTTTTGTAGCACCTGTGATCATGTGGGGACTGGAACTGAATTGTCTTGATGCGGATATTCTTAAGCTTACATCTTTTTCTCCCTTAAAGACATACTAAACCTGAAAAGCCGATTCGTCACATTCCTTTCAAACATCAAAAGCATGTCATCGTCTAACGTGTGCTATCATACAGGTAGAAAGGGGAGGAATGTATGTCGTATCAAGAGTCCACACAAAAGAAGAAACGAAATTATATTCCTTTGATTATTATAATAAGTGTTGTCGTGAATGGTCTTGTCATTGTGCTATCTGGGCTTCCAGCATATGAGGGCGATATTCCGTTTGATGTGCATATTTTACCGATGATGAATGCCATTTTTAACAGCTTTACATTTATTTTCTTAGTCATCGCCTTAATTGCGATCATGAAGAAAAATGTAACACTTCATCGCCGTTTTATTTATGCCGCATTTACGACGACAGCGTTATTTCTCGTAACCTACGTGACGTACCACTTCTTGTCTGCGTCCACGTCACACGGTGGTTCTGGATTTATGGCAGGTCTTTACTACTTCATTTTAATCACCCATATCGTATTAGCCGCTGTCATCGTACCGCTCGTTTTGATTACCGTGACACGTGCGTGGAATATGGAATATGCAAAGCACCGAAAAATTGCCCGCTGGACGATGCCGCTCTGGCTGTACGTCAGCTTGACGGGTGTGCTCGTCTACGTATTGATTTCGCCATATTATTAAACGAAAGGCGTTTCCTTGAAAGTTTAAGGGAATGCCTTTTTTGATGTTCTGCCAACAATGGATTAATCGTACCGTTTACCCCTTAAGTAACCTCGTAAACTAGAATAAATATTAATATAATGATGGGAAGGCTTTAGTAATCAACCGGTCGGTCGTTGTGACCGGTGCTTGTCGTAAATTGCTCATGTCGAAAGTATAGGAAGATATTTAAAGAATTGTTATCATATAGGTGGAAAAGAAAGGAGGATGGATAAACGTGAGTGACGATTTTAAAAGTAAACTGGAAGCATATAAAAAGGACGAACTGACAGAAACTGAATTAGAAGATTTTGAAAAAGAGTTAGAAAAACTAGAAGAATCCCAACGTTTTCTCGAAGAAAATAACATTGAGCAGACAAAAGATGCGTACGTCGGTGAAAAAAAATGGTGGCGTCGGAAAGGGTCAGGTATATTTAAAACGGCTTTTTCTATTATAGGTATGATTCTAATATTTACTGTTGTCTCCACTGTGTTCACAACGGTCTACTATTCATGGGGAGAGCCGGATCGAATCGACGTGTACAGAAACGTCATTGACCATACGTTTACCATTACCGACCCCTATGGATATTTAGGTGGAACAAGTACAAATGTTCATCCATTTTTTCGTATGGAAGCCACTCGCGATATTAAAAAGAAAGTTGGCGATGAAAATATAAAAGCGGGTGAAATGACAGTCAACGTCCTTTTTTCAAAGATGTTTTACCCAGTCAAAGAGTACGCAGGAAAGATATCGGACAATAAGCCGTCCTTTTCATACCCTAGCACTGGGGGACGAAATGAATCAGCTTGGAATCAGTTAGACCAGCTTCCTGAAGGAACGGTTGTCTCAGCTTATGTATCTTTTGCTCAGTTATTAGAAACAAATGAGGTTTTTCAACGTTTTGCAGAAAAAGAGATGGATCTCATTTGGATGGCTGTTGACACTGGTGTAGAAGAGGATGAGAAAATAATTCATGAACCAATTGGTTTTCCGAATTCGCCAATCTGGCATGATGATGACATGATTGTCACGTCAAGAGAAGAGAAAAAGGGGTTATTCGGTCGTCGGGTTGTATCGGAAGGCAGTGTTTCTCCGTCGTATACTGAAGGTGATCATGAAATGCTCCACCGGCAATTTTTAAAAACACTGTCTTTCCTAGAAACGTATGAACGAAAAGCAAGTGACCTTTATTTTGGGAACTTAAACCTTTCCGAACGGATGGATTACCTTGACATGAATGGATTTCAGCATTACGGCGTCGTCATTACTGGGCCAACAAAAGACATTTTACAGCTGAAAGAAGAACCGTGGATAAGAGAATTAGCCGTTGATGAGGTGAGATTCTGGAATTGGAGGGAGTGAAGCTGCCTCTTTTTTATTTTGCGCTATATTGACCTTTAGGTGGACAACATGAATCTATCCATAGGGTATTTAGCTTTGTCACAGTCAAAATCAATGTCAAAAGCTGGGCTGTCTCATGAATAGGTGGTTGAGGCGGCGGGCATGACATACGCGTGTTTGTTTACGAGTGCTTCTATAAGGATGACGAGGGATCACGTAAAAACAAAACGTTAAAGGCAAAAACGATCCCAGCTTAACTAGTTTCTCGAAAATTTATCAATTTACGCAGCGATTTCCGAACAAAAGAGCTTCATTCTCTTGCCATTTTAGAAGGTGTAAGGGAAAGGAAAGTCGAATGGTGGAGAAAGGCATTTTGATCGCATGTGCTTTCCGTTGTTTTGCGTGAGAACATCTTAGACGAGGGGGGAGAAGTTATGGAAGCTCGTTGCATTACATATGACACCTACGGCAAACCGTGTGACGTGCTGCAATTGGAATATAAGCGGATTGAACCCCCTAAAGACCATGAACTTCTCGTTCGCATGCTAACAAGGCCGATCAATCCTTCTGATGTGATTCCGATTTATGGCGCTTATGCTCATCGCTCAGCTTTACCTGCGATTCCTGGCTATGAGGGCGTTGGCGTCGTCGAGGATGTCGGGGCTCGTGTGTCGAAGCAATGGATTGGTCAGCGTGTCCTTCCATTGTGCGGTGAAGGGACGTGGCAGGACTTCGTACGCTGCCCGAGTCATTGGGCTGTTGCTGTCCCTGACGTCGTTTCAAATACGGTCGCTGCGCAAGCGTATATCAATCCAGTGACGGCTTGGCTTATTTGCACTGAGAAGCTCGCTTTACAACCCAATGACGTGCTGTTGGTCAATGCGTGTAGCTCCGCCATCGGCCATCTGTTTGCGCAACTTGCAACGATCATCGGTTTTAAGCTCATTGCAGTAACAAGGCATTCTCGTCATACCGACCTTTTGCTTCGTTTAGGTGCTAATGTTGTGATTGATACGTCTAAAGGCTCAATGTATGAGGCTGTGATGAAACATACAAATGGACGAGGCGCCGATGCGGCAATTGATCTAGTCGGAGGCTCTGCAGGAAATGCATTGGCTTTCTCTGTTCGTCCGGGTGGCCGTTATCTCGCCATCGGTTTGTTATCTGGTCAGCCGGTAAACTGGGCAGACATTCAGACGAAGGCGCGCGTACAGCAAAGCATCTTCCATTTGCGTCATTGGCAACATCGTGTATCGGTAGAGCGTTGGCACGCAACATTTGACAGTTTAATGCGGCTGATTGCTGAAGGTAGGCTGCAATTCAAAGGGAGTGGCGCGCAATTCAACCTTTACGATGTGGCGCAGGCAATCAGAGCGTTTGAAAACCCTGAAACGAACCGTAAAGGTAAAGTGTTTTTACAAGGGTAAGTTAGCTGCGAGACAGTGGCAGCTTTGCGTTTTCGTTACATTACATAAACTGGGGAGGGTTTGGTTATGACGGTTGAGCTTTTAGTTGATGCACAGGCGGCACTTGGTGAAGGTCCTTGCTGGAATGAAAAAGAACAGAAGCTGTATTGGGTCAATATTTTAGGAAAAAGTATTCATCGCTATGATCCGGAAACGGACAAACAAGAAGCAATGGACGTAGGGCAGATGGTCGGAGCCATTGCGCCGTGCAAGGACGGGCGTGTCGTTTTAGCAATGCAGGATGGCTTTTTTATGTGTGATTGGGAGACACAGTCATTAGAAGCATTTGGTGATCCAGAGAGTCATTTACCAGACAACCGTTTTAATGACGGGAAATGTGATCCAGCAGGTCGGTTTTGGGCGGGAACGATGCGGTTAAAAGAGGATGCGCGTGGACACGGGGCACTTTACTGCCTCGAGCCATCTTTAGACATAAAGAAAAAGTTGGATAACATCGGCACGTCCAATGGCATCGCTTGGTCGCCTGATGCGAAAAAAATGTATTATATCGACACGCCGACACAGCAGGTCGTTGCCTATGATTACGACATTCATACTGGTGCGATCACGAATGGTGAGGCCATTATTACGATTGCCAGAGGTGCCGGATTTCCGGATGGGATGACCATTGATGCGGAAGGCAACTTGTGGATTGCCCATTGGGGAGGGAGCGGTATCTCGCATTGGAATCCGCAAACGGGAAAGCAATTGGACTTTATCGACGTTCCTGCGTTGAATGTCACATCGTGTGTTTTTGGTGGCCCTGATTTAAAGACACTCTATATTACGTCGGCACGCACTGGTACAAGTGCAGCCGATTTAAAGCAATTTCCTCACGCTGGCGGAGTGTTTACTTTGGAGGCGGATGTTAAGGGAAGCCCTACGTACACGTTTGGATAATGTCATATGAAAAAGCGAAGCTGCTCCTGCGAATTGGGAGCGGTTTTTTGTCTAAGTCAGTGACGTCTTTAGAGTAAAAAAAAGGTTTTACGTGAGTCGCATTGATCGATTGCCGTAGCTTCAAGGTCGTTTGCGGTCTTGAAGCTAAAGCGTCAGGCGGGAGGTCATAAGCATCTTTAGCGAGGCACGCCTTTTCATAAGCAGGCGCCACTGGAAAGTAGGCAACTGTAGCGTTCGTTCTTTGGTTGCTTAAGCCAGTGAGCCATAAAACGTGAGCTTGCCGTGAATGAAGTTATTTGGATATCCAAGAAGGCTGTTCCTCTGCTTGGACATGGATTTGTACCCTAGACAAAGACAAAGTACTTTTCTTTAGCTTGATTCGTATAATATTTGTCATTTTATTCTTTAAAACTAATGATATTAGTTTTATAATGAAGATATAAAAAGGAGGCGATTTTTTGAACATAACAACAGACGGAATGCTGCATCAACTGACCTTTTTTCCGACGTTATTTCCCGTCAACTGTTATATCTATGAGGAATCCGACGAACTCACATTAATTGACGCGGCGCTGCCAGGAAGTGCGCAGGCGATTCAAAGCGTTGTGACGAAACTTCAAAAACCACTTACGACAATTGTTTTAACGCACGCTCACTCTGATCATATCGGAGCACTTGAGAAACTGAGCGAAGCGTATCCAAATGCATCGATTTGTATGTCGGAGCGGGATGCTCGCCTGTTAAAAGGAGATCGTTCTACCTTGCCAGGTGAGCCTGAGGACAGTGTCGTTCGGGGTGGTTTACCTAAACAGATGATCGTTCGGCCAGATCGCTTGATCAATGAGGGCGATCGAATTGGCAGTTTCGAAGTGGTTTCCTCACCTGGGCATACGCCAGGGTCGATTTCCTTGTGGAACAAAGCATCCCGGCAATTAATTGTCGGTGATGCGTTTCAAGTGCGCGGTGGCGTCGCTGTATCCGGTGTTCTCAAATTACGATTTCCGTTTCCAGCGCTGGCGACGTGGCACGGGCCAACGGCGTTACAGTCGGCTCAACGTTTACTTTCATTAAAACCAGAGCTCCTCGCTGTAGGACATGGTAGCATGGTCCGTGAACCGTATGAAAAAATGAAAAAAGCTGTTGCTCAAGGAGAAGCAAAATGGGGAGGGGCGTCATGATGACACCACGCGTCGGTTTAGATCATGAGCGGCTTGTATCTGAGGCGCTAAAACTGTTAAATGATGAAGGGGAGACGGGCTTGTCGATGGCAGCATTAGCCAGACGGCTCGGCGTTCGACCGGCATCGCTGTATAACCATGTAGACAGCCTTGGTGCGTTACGAAAGCAATTAGCGATTTACAGTCACCACGCATTAAAAGCATTTTTAAAACGTGAAAGTGCTGGGTTGGAAGGCGATGAAGCCATTCGAGCGATGGCGAACGCTTTTGCGACGTTTGCGCACACTTCGCCAGGTCAGTTTTTGCTGTTTCAATGTCTCCTGAAATCCACGATCCGGACGTGCAAAGGGTCGCCCAGGAAACAGTGGAGCTTTTTCAGAAGCAGCTGGCAGTGTATCGGCTTGGTGTTGACATGGAGGTTCATTTCATTCGGGGGCTTCGCAGTGCTGTTTACGGCTTTTTGCATTTAGAACGCTGGCAGGCGTTTGGCTACCCGATTTCAACTGAGAAAAGCTTTCAGCTCATGATTGACACGTGGCTTGCGGGCGTGCATAAACTAGCAGAGGGTTAGACGAGTGTTATTTACTTTGCTGTTTTTCTGCTGCGAGCCATACGAGATAGTCGCGCATCTGTCCTAGTTCTTCTTGTGGTAATGACGCCCAAGTGTCTACATCTAAAAAGGACGTGTCGTCATCTCCTGCAAACAGTTGCTTTTCCAGGCGATTCCATAACACTTCTTCAGTGGTGGTTTGCTCAGTTTGTAATAATTCATCTAGTGAGACGTTAAACACATCCGCCATTGCAATTAACGTCGGTAAAATAGGCAGTCGATTGCCTTTTTCGTACCCCCAAATGGACATATGAGACACGTAGACTTTTTCCCCAAGCTCTTCTTGAGTCCATTGCTTTGCTTTCCGTAGTTGTTTAATCCGTTCTCCGAGCTCCATGATTGTTCTCTTCCTTTCTATGCATATGTAACCGCCAGCGTAGATAGCTAAGTGCAGCATATGTATCTTTTTCAGATAATTCCCCCCATAATTTAGGTGAGAATGGTGAAGGCTGTTGCTTGCCAATAAAATATTGGTTTAAACGTGAGAATTGATCAGCTGGCCGGATGGGTAAATGGGGGGCGGATGAACGCCCTGCTAAATAATCCAATGAGACATTTAATTCGTTGGCCATATATATAAACCGTTGGATTTCAGGTGTTTTTCTACTTGTCTCGTATTGGCTAATGGTTGCTTTTGAGACTTTTAGAAAGTTTGCTAACTCCTCCTGACTCCAGCCGCGGCTCTTGCGAATCTCGCGGAGCCGTTCGGCAAAAGACGTTTTCATAGCATCGACTCCTTATAAAAGGGTTAAAAATCAATATTCTGGAACAATCTCTTACTTCCTGCAACAGTCGTGTCAGTTATAAGTATACTTAGGGTAAAAGAAGAGCTGAGCTATTGTGGCTTTTTGTGTACCAATAAGGGAATTATCAATTGAAATTATAAATAATAGTAACTATAATAACGGTGTGCTATAGCGTTGATCAACGGTGCACGAAGTTTATAACGTGAAAGGGGACAACGTATTTGTTTAGGTGGAAGCGTTCTCTATTCTTTTTAGTTGTGTTGCTCCTATTGGCTGCCTGCCAATCTCAGCCAGCAGAGACAGAGGCTACAAATGAAGAAGCGGCAAGTGAAGAGCCGATTACGCTTCATTTTGCAGGGATTAAAACGTATGCACAAGATTCATGGACTGATCTGATTGCGGAATTTGAAGCTGAAAATCCTGAGATCAAAGTCGAAGTGAATCAAATGCCTGCGCCGGCGATGAGTACGGAGATCCATCAATATCTCGTAACGTCACTGCAATCAAAGCAAAATGAGATTGATGTTTTTACCGGTGATGTCATCTGGGTTCCGGAATTTGCAGCAGCGGGCTGGGTCGAACCAGCAGATCAATATGTCGAAAAATCGGAGTATTATGATGGTGTTGTTGAAGCGTTGACATATGATGGACAACTGATGGCGGTACCATGGTACGTAGACGGTGGACTGCTGTACTATCGGAAGGACTTGCTAGACAAGCATGGATATGACGTTCCGGAAACATGGGAGGAGTTATTGCAAACCGCTGAAGCGATCCAGGCAAGTGAAGGGGACCCTGATCTGGAACAGTTCGTTTGGCAGGCAAAACAATCTGAAGTACTCGTCTGTAATTTTGTCGAGTATTTACGCTCGACAGGGAGTTCTCTTTTAGATGAAAATGGACAGCCGACGATCGATACGCCTGAAATGAACCAAACGCTTGATCTGATGAAGCAAACTCTTGATAACGGTCATTCGCCTGAGGCTATTCTGACGTTTGATGAAGAGCCAAGCCGTACGGTGTTTACAGATGGCAATGCCATTTTCATGCGTAATTGGACGTACGCTTGGTCGTCTGCCCAAGATGAAGAGCAGTCAAATGTCGTTGGGAAAGTAGGCGTTGCGCCGTTGCCGCGTTTTGATAACGGGCAGAGTGCCTCTACAATGGGAGGCTATCAGTTTATGGTAGCGAAAGATGCTGAGCATAAAGAGGCTGCATTTAAGCTGGCCAACTTTCTTTCGAGTGAACAAAGTCAGTTGCAGTATGCCGAAGATCTCGCCTTTAGCCCGACGAGACCGAGTGTGCTAGAAAACGAAAGATTGCAAGAGACCAATCCATTTTTGACAGAGCTTGATGATGTTTTCCGCGGCGTCGTGCCGAGACCTGTCAGCCCAGACTATCCAAAATCTCATTGGCCCTTCAGTCTAGCTTATCTGCCGTCCTCGCCGGTCAGCTATCGATTGAAGAGGGCATTGAGCAGATGGAAAAAGAAGTGAGGGAAATTACCGAAGGATCTTAACGTAAAAAGGAGAGGACTTCGTGAAAAAATGGAGATTGGCGCTGTGTCCATCATGCAGAAAGGGA